>CAZOXC010000511.1:0-3368 GCA_964583205.1 uncultured Pirellulaceae bacterium
CTGGCAGGTAAAGGAACGACCACCGCCACGGTTCTGGCTCAAGCAAGTTTCAAGGAAGGCATTCGAAATATCGTGGCCGGATGTAACCCAATGGCTGTTCGCCGAGGCATCGAACGCGCTGTGAAAGCGGCGGAAGCCAAGTTGCTGGACATGGCCAAGCCGGTTTCGAAGCAACAGGAAATCGCCAATGTCGGTGCCATCAGTGCCAATAACGATATGGAAATTGGTTCACTGCTGGCCGAGGCACTTGAGAAAGTCGGAAAAGATGGTGTGATCACCGTCGAAGAAGGACGCTCGCGAGAAACCGAAGTCGAATACGTTGACGGAATGCAGTTCGACAAGGGTTATATCTCTCCCTACTTCATCACCAATCCCAACGAAATGGATTGCCAACTGGAAGATGCCTACTTGTTGATCTTCGAAAAGAAAATCAGCAACATTCGTGACCTGGTTCCGGTTTTGGAAAAGACCGGCCAGACTGGCAAGCCTCTGTTGATCATTGCTGAGGACGTTGACGCCGAAGCGTTGACTCTGCTGGTGGTTAACAAGTTGCGAGGCACATTGAATGTTTGTGCAGTCAAAGCTCCTGGCTTTGGTGATCGTCGCAAGGCCATGCTGGGCGATATTGCTTCATTGACTGGTGGAACGTTGATCAGCGAAGACCTGGGTCTGCAACTGGAAAACATTGAAGTCAGCCACTTGGGTCAAGCCAAGAAGATTTCGGTAGACAAAAACAGCACAACGGTTGTGGAAGGTGCTGGAAGTCGCAAAGACGTGAAGGCTCGCATCGATCAGATTCGCAAGCAACTCGAACAGAGTGACAGCGACTACGATAAAGAAAAGCTGCAGGAACGCCTGGCCAAATTGGCTGGTGGTGTGGCAGTTGTTCGAGTGGGTGCTGAAACCGAAACGGAAATGAAGCAGAAAAAGGCTCGAGTCGAAGATGCTTTGCACGCGACTCGCGCGGCCGTTGAAGAAGGCGTTCTGCCCGGCGGTGGAGTTGCCTTGTTGCGATGCCGTGAGGCCGTGGAAGCCGCTCGAAGTTCTGCCAAGGGCGAAGAAAAAATTGGAGTCAACATTATCTTGAATGCTCTGGACGCTCCGATTCGTCAGATCGCTGATAATGGCGGCATCGATGGTTCGGTGGTTGCAGACGAAGTTGCAAGTAAATCCAACAACACCGGCTACGACGCCAACAAAGGCGAGTACGTTGACATGTTCAAAAGCGGCGTGATTGATCCGGTTAAGGTGGTTCGGACTGCTTTGAGCAATGCTGCCAGTATTGCCGGGTTGATGTTGACTACCGATGCCATGGTTTCGACTTTTGACGAAGATGACAAAAGTAAGGCCCGTGTCGAGGGAGCGATTGCCTAGTCATTCGGCGATCGCATCAAAACATGAATTGCGATTAACCTGATGCCGATAAATATTTTGGCTCAGTTCTCATATGGCGGGCCTCCCTGTGAAGGCCCGCTTTTTTGATAGACATCAATCAACCCACCTAAGGATATGAGTGGAAAACGCGACTATTATGAAGTGCTCGGCGTGGAGCGTTCTGCTTCGCAAAAGGAAATCGCGCGCTCATATCGCAAGCTGGCCGTGGAGTTCCATCCCGATAAAAATCCCGGTGATGAAGATGCCGCAAAAAGTTTCAAAGAAGCCGCCGAAGCTTATGAGATCTTAAGCGATCAGGAAAAACGAGCTCGCTACGATCAGTACGGCCATGCCGGAATAGAAGGTGGTTCCGGATTCGGAAATGCCGAAGATATCTTCAGCGCGTTTTCCGAAATTTTCGGCGGCGGAATGTTCGATTCGTTTTTCGGAGGCGGCGGTGGCGGACGGACTCGAGTTCGCAAGGGCCAGGATGTTCAAGTCGAAGTTCAGTTGACCCTGGAAGAAGCCGCTGCCGGAGTTACCAAACCGATCAATTTTCAGCGCAGTAAACTCTGCCAGCCATGTTCCGGTAGTGGTGCCCAGCCTGGCACCCAGCCAGAGAATTGCCAAACCTGTGGTGGGCGAGGACAAGTTCTTCAGTCGGCCGGGATCTTGCGAGTCCAGACGACTTGCCCGCATTGCGGTGGACGCGGTCGTTCGATTCCGCATCCTTGCAATGATTGTCGAGGCCGAGGTTACGTGGGCGATCAAGTTGAATTGGACGTCTCGATTCCGGCTGGTGTCGATGATGGTATGCGAGTGCGTTTGCGGGGCGAAGGTGAGCCCAGCCCGGCCGGCGGACCAGCCGGTGATTGTTACTGCTATGTGGCGGTTGAACGACATTCGATTTTCCACCGCGACGGAAATAATTTGATCATCCAGTTACCAATCGCTTACACTCAAGCAGCTTTGGGTGCCGAGATCGATGTGCCGACCCTGGATGGAGCGGACAAGTTAAAGATTCCTGGCGGAACGCAGTCTGGTGAAATCTTCAAACTCAATGGGCGCGGAATGCCGGATCCTCATGGTCGCCGCCAGGGAGACTTGTTGATCCAGACTTTCATCGAAACACCCAAAAAAATCAAAGGACGGCAGGAAGAGTTGTTGCGAGAGCTTGCGGAACTGGAGAACAAAGACGTGTCTCCACAACGAAAGTCGTTCCTGGAAAAAATCAAAGAATACCTCGCCTTCGCCGATAGTTAATCCCATTCCATTCCCACTTCATGTCGATGTCAAACGAACCAAATGAAAACCGGCCACTGGGCGATTTGCCTGCCAAACCGGAACCTGGTGAACCTCAACTTGAATTGCCGCCGATGGCTGACATCGTTGAGGAGTCGGAAGATTCCAACCCGCAACTGGCAATCGAACGACTCGAAATCGAATTGGCTGAAACCAAGGACCAGGTTTTGCGTTCGCATGCCGAGCTGGAAAATTTTCGCAAGCGGTCGAGGCGTGACGCCGAAGACCAGGTCAAGTATGCGACAGTGCCTTTGTTACGCGAACTGGTGGACGTGCTGGATAATTTGAATCGAGCATTAGAATCAACCGATGCCGAAACAGATGCAGGGTTTCGAGACGGTGTTCGACTGGTAGCGGACCAACTTGAGGCGACACTTGCCAACCACAGTTGTGCCAGAATCGCCACCGTCGGTGAAACCTATGATGCCAACAAGCACGAGGCCGTGCAGATGGTTGCCACGGACGAATTCGAAGCTGGAGTGATTACCCAGGAAATTCAACCCGGCTATCAGGTACACGAAAGAATTGTCAGGCCGGCCAAGGTCTTTATTGCCACAGCACCGAAAAACGAATCTGGTTCGGAAGAATAAAAGCGCAACTGTTATGCCTACTTATGATTATGAATGCGACGCTTGCGAACACGCGTTTGAGCATTTCCAATCGATCAGTTCTGACGCACTGAAGAAATGTCC
>CAZOXC010000512.1:0-3357 GCA_964583205.1 uncultured Pirellulaceae bacterium
GTGTATATGATCAAAACACACGCGAACAAGTTTCCACGAGTCTTGAACATTAACCCAGTAGCAATCATCCACCTTGTTCGAAATCCTCAGGATGTGTTTGCATCAGGGATTAACTACTTTTTCAAACACGGCAAGCACAATCTATTTCCAGATAACCAAGCTTGTTCATTCGAAGACCTTGCTGAATCCGGAAAGCTATCGATCAAGTTTGATGAATTTCTTGAGCATCGTGGATTTCGGAATTACCAGCGACATATGGGGAACTGGATCGGCCATACTCGATACTGGATGCGACAAAAAGTTGCCCCCACTCTCATGCTGAAGTACGAAGACATGCGAGCAGATCCACACGGTCAATTTGCAAAGGCTGTGGAGTTGCTTAATGTTGCCTACGAGCCTGAACGAGCTGAATCAATTCAGCAAAAATTGCCGTCCATACAGAAACAGGATAAAAACAAAGTAATATGGCGAAGGGGAGGTGATTACCTGCCTGGAGTTCTCACGCCGGAACAAAGCAAGAAATACAAACAGGTGTACGGGCCAATTCTAAGTGAACTCAATTACGCCGCGTGATTAACGGTCGTCTGTTAAACGAGCCCTAGTCAATCGAAACATTCGTTTCGCCACCGGCGCGACTTCCCAGCGCTTTCCAAACTTCGATGTCCACAAAGTCAGACACGAAATGGATGCTGCCGTCGGCGAACCCCGCGTTCACACCTTGAATATGATTACTACCAAAACTCAGTTCTTTGTCATTGGCAGGTGATTCGGGAATCTTGATCGAGTTGATTGGGCAAGCGGTCGATGCCAGACACTCGGAAACCTCAGCCGACTGAAAGGTTTCCAATTCTGTATAGTGCGAAAGTTCTCGCGAACCGATATACCAGTGATCAACTTTTTGTGGGTTGCCCGAATAATCTTCGTTGAACAACGTCTGATCCGGCAGAGACTCGCCCAACAAAACCGTATTCGACAAACCGTCGATGATCTCCTGTGTCCCCGTATTGCTGTTCATGTAAAAAATTCCTTCTGAAGCCGGCAAGCCATCGAATTCAGGCATGCCCACCCAGGGCTTCTCACCAGACTCTCGATTATTCAATCCACTTGCACACGCCAGGTAACAACTAGGCACTCGTTCAGAATCCGTCAAAGGATCAAACTGCACCTCTGGCACGCCCGATGAAGGACATTGAAAAATTTGGATGTAGGTTCCAAGCGCCGCGATGTTGCCGGCCGGCCCATCGGTGACTGAAGTCCATGGTTGAGTGACATCGATTTTCCGATAGAGATTGTCTTCTTCTATGAATGGCAAAATGAACGCGGACCACATCGTCATCGATGGGTAAGTAAAGCCGGGCGGAAACTTTTTGTGAGCGCCCTCATAATTGAGCATCGCGGTCACTTGCTGCTTGAGCTGATTCGCACACTGAACTCGCCTGGCCGATTCGCGAACCATTTGTACAGCCGGAAGTAATATCGCCATCATGATTCCGATCACCGCGATCACGACCAGCAACTCGATCAAAGTAAATCCGCGCCGACTGACGCTGCCAAACCGACTGACGCTGCTTAGCCGATTGACGCTGCTTAGCCGATTGACACTGTCCAGAAGCTGATCCGTAGACTCTCGATCACCTTGCTCTGGCTTAATTAGAAAATTACATCCACAGATCATCACAACCCCCTGTTCGCAACCAGCCAACTTAAACTCGAACACTTTTGTTTCGAGTCGACACAACATACCCGCGATCATTATAGAGGTATCTGCCAAGGTATTTCGAGAAGTCAGACCGATATTATTGCGGTTGTTTTGTAATACAATCGACGAGCTTGGTATTTAAGTTCACCCATCCTTCCCAACCTATTCCAAACCGTGACCGGCCACGAGGGTCGATTCTAGGTTCAGACGTCTGGCATTTGAACCGGATTGAAGAACGATGGGGCAGGGCAGAGACCAGTTTTCTGGCCGACGAGTTGCATTCGGATCGCCAGCTGGGTTGCTGGCCAATTTGAAATCGCCCGGCAACTTGCAACAGAACAGGTTCGAATCAGAATTGTAAATCGCGCAATTCCAACCATCCGCAAATGCCGTCCATCCGCTCAAACTTGCAATATGGAACATCGGACCGAAATATTGCCATTCGCCGATTCGCGAATTTCGGCCAATTTCAGACGTTCAAACGAATTTTGATTCGAAACGATTCACTGATCGCGTAGAAAAAATCGTCTCCGGCACAGCAACTCCATTGAACGTTCGCGCCACTCAGTATCTCTGATCAGTGTTTTTGAGTTGATCCTGTTCCAACTTTTTCTTGCTGGAAAATCGCGTTCGCAAACCCTGGATTTTCATTCTGATTTTATGGAACGCTTCGCTGGTGGCCGGCTGGCTGAATCCAATCTTTGCGTGCCAGCTCTAAGTGCCAGCATCTGATTGTCGCGGCTAGTTGAATTGCTAAGATGCGAGAAAGGAATGCTCGGCTGAAACGCGTAGACCATAACGCGTAAACCATGCAAAAAGCAAGCTATCCCCAACGTCCGATAATGTTTCTTATGTTCGGTTTGCCATACGGGAATTTACGGGGTTTTGTGAGCCTTACCCACATTCCTCCCGTATTCCCATTGCGACTCGGAGATTGGCTGATCACCCCCCGTCTTTTCTGTTGAGACGGCACTTATCGAATTCGCTCGAGTACGAAGTAAGCAACCGGAATTTTGATGGGACCAAAGTTCGCAGTTGCGCGACCAAGCATGTGGTTGTCATCCAGTTTGACGAGCCGGTCCTCGATCAAGTTGGCGGGGTCCAGCAAGCCGTTGCCGCCATTTCGATAGCTAAGAATGGCTCCGTGTCGAAAGAAACCGATACCGCGCGGCTGTTGGACCTGGAATCGCCCTGCTCTTTTTAATCCGCCATTTGAGTAATCTTGAATCGGCTGTCCGTTGTATTGGTTAACTGAGATATTGTCCCCATACAACTGGCCGCCCACGACCTGGAATTCCTTGATGAATCGTTTGTCGATCGCCAGCGTGGCAATTCCTTTGTTGACTCCTCGCCATGTTCCTTGCAATTCAGATGGATGAGGCGCCGAATGCTGCCTCATCAGCTTGCGGTATTGAAACAAGCTAAAATTGTCAACGTTCGTCGCCGGGTGACTGTGCGGGACCGCATGCGTATAAGGGGCAGCATACGCGGTTGCGTTCGAGTACGAGGTGCCATGCGAATAAGGCACGGCATTGGAATAAGGTACGGCGTACGTTGTCGAATTTGGGTATGGGACCGCATGCGAATAAGGCGCAGCGTACGTAGTTGTGTCTGAGTACGGGACCGCATGCGAATAAGTTTCCGAATAAGTGGTTGTA
>CAZOXC010000513.1:0-3354 GCA_964583205.1 uncultured Pirellulaceae bacterium
CATTTCCGATTTCTATATTGGAACTTACTCATTGAGCCTGGCGATATTTGTGTACGGTGGGTTGCTTGTTTCTGTCTTGCTGGGCGCCCGGTTAAATCATTCAGATCAAACTCGGCCCGTTTCGGCACTGCCCCTGGTGACGACGATTCTGGTCGCTTCGCTGGTATTTTTCTTCGTTTCCAATTTCGGCTTCTGGCTGACCACTGGAATTTACACAAAGGATCTGAACGGTCTTTGGCTGTGCTTCGTCAATGCGATTCCTTTTTTCAAGTACACGCTGGCCGGCGATGCAATCTTCGGGGTGAGCCTGTTTGGGTTGCATGCCGCTTTCTTCGCGCTGCAATCACGAGCCTGGTTGCCGCTGATGAGTGTCGAGCGCAAGTAGCCGCTCTGGCAATTCGCTGTTCGAATTCGCCGGTTGAATTCGCTACGGGCGCTTGGCTGGGCCCGTTAATCGAGTTTCGATTCGAGTGAATTGCCGACAAATATTCAACGCAACCGGAAAAACTGTTTCTGCAAGCCCATGGTTTGCGGGCTGGCGGAATTTCGGCAAGTTTCCTTTTGGGTGTTCGAAGTTAAAATAGGCCCTAGGTCCGGTTAGCGATCCCAAGCGAAATATTAATGGCATTCCCACTCAAACCGTCGATTCCCTCGATACCTCAGTTGTATCGCAACGTCCGGCGCTGGACAGAAATCGTATCGATCCTCAGCAAGTATGGATTGGCGGACTGGCTGAGTGGCTTCAACATCGACATCGTCCGCAACGCCTTGAAAAACGCCGATGGCGAAGTTCTGGCCAGGATGACCAAAGTCGAACGAATTCGCATGGCGATCATCGAACTGGGGCCGACCTTTATCAAACTGGGACAACTGCTCAGCACTCGCCCAGACATTGCCGGAGTTGAGCTGGCACAGGAATTGACTCGGTTGCAAGCCGATGTACCGGCAGATTCCTACGAGCAGGTTCGCGAGACCATCGAACAGGAGCTTGGAAAACCGGTCGGCGAGTTGTTTGAGTGGTTTGACAAAAAACCCATCGCTTCTGCTTCCATCGGGCAGGTTCACAAAGCAACCTTAAACAACGGGGACGACGTTGTAGTAAAAGTCCGACATTACGAAATTGAAAAAGTGATTGAAACGGATTTGGATATCCTGGCCGGGCTGGCCACGATCGCTGACAAGCTGGACGATTTTCGCCCGTATCAGCCTAAAGCGTTGATTGCAGAAATGACCAAGACCATGCGGCGGGAACTTGATTTCGGCCGTGAACTGAGAAACCTGATCCAGTTCGGAAACAATCTCAGCAACGAACCCAACGTCACGATGCCCAAACCGGTTTCGGAATTGAGTGGCAAATCGGTACTCACAATGACTCAGTTGCAAGGAATCAAACTGGCTCAGTGCAACACCATCAAAGGCGACGATATTGATCTGAATGCGATCGCGTCGATCGGTGCGGATGTTTATTTGAAGATGATCTTCGAACACGGCTTCTATCATGCGGACCCACATCCCGGGAATTTAATGCTGGTGGATCGAGACAAGCTCGGTTTGCTTGACTTCGGCATGGTAGGGCGGATTAGCGAGCAAATGCGAGAGGATATCGAGTCCATGTTGGTCTCGATCGTGAATCGCGACGTGCGAATGTTGACCACTTTGACCAAGCGAGTCGGCTCTTGCCCGATCGATTTGAATCACTCGCAACTGGCAATCGATATCGAAGATTTTGTCGGCCAATATTCGACTCAGCGACTCAATGAATTCGACATGAGCAACGCGCTGGCCGACTTCGTGTCGCTGGTGCGAAAATACGAGATCATTTTACCTGCCGAAGTGGCCATGTTGATCAAGGTTCTGGTGACTTTGGAAGGCACCGGCCGATTGCTCAACCCATCGTTCAGCTTGATGGAGGTCATGCAGCCCTTTCATCGTCGTCTGGTGCTGAAACGCCTGTCGCCGCAACGCCAGATGAAGAAGATGCACCGGTTCTATTTGCAACTGGAAAGATTGGCAGATTCTTTGCCCGGCACAGTTTCCAACCTGCTGGACCAAGTTCAAACTGGCCGATTTCACGTCCATCTGGATCATCGAAAACTGGGGCCAACCGTCAACCGACTGGTACTGGGCATGATGACCAGCGCCTTGTTCCTGGGCTCTTCACTGATGCTCAGCTATAAGGTACAGCCGCTGCTGTTGCCCGGCGAAGGATGGTTCGGGATCAAGGATCTTTCGCTGCTGGGAATTCTCGGGTGCTCGGTGAGCTTCGCCATGGGCTTGCGATTGTTCTGGGCGATTAGAAGCTCAGGAAATCTTGAACAGCGAGATTGAACCTCGAACCTGCAATACAGAGTAATCTACGCCGCGTCGTGTTCGGAACGGCGACTGGTCAGGTATCCCTGGATGACGTTTTCGATTCGATCATAAAGTTGATCCAGTTCGCTCATCAACTCGTCCTGCTTGGCATGAATTTGCTTCATGTCGGAACTTTCTTCTGGATCCTGCGACTGGAATGGAATCGTATCGCCGGAATTTGCCTCGACATCTTGCGGATCGGCGGAGGGAACAGAATCCACGTTGGTGGACTGAAAAGGCAGGATTGGATTCATGGTTTTCCGGGAATTCTGGAAGATCAATCTGCAAATCGACCGAATCGGGGCCGGCAATTCAGCAAAACCAGTTGGGTTGGCCCGGAAATCCTCCGATCGGCCTGATTGCCAGTAAATCGAGCCCTACAAATCACCAAAATTGCCAGTTTCATTGTGAAAAATGCTCCTGCACTGTCGACATTGGTTAAAGATCCCGCCGGATGTCTCAGGGTATTTCTCTGCAAAATGAGAATCATGTTTTGACGCGTTTGCAGTAGCTATGGACAATCAGGCCCGGAATTCCTTAAACTTGGGACATACTTAATTGCTCAGCGGGCCCAAAGTCCGCATTGAATGGCAGCGGTTGCCGAGTACAAATCCAAGCCAGTGCTCGCAATGGTTGTCTTTTTATTTCTTGTGAACAAATCCGGAAAGGTTGTTTGTCGTTTTATGGTCAAGTTGTTAGTCCGAGAAAAAGAGTCCATTCAGGAGGCAGTAAGAAGATTTCGTAAGATGGTTGAACGCAGCGGCATCAAGAAAGAAATGCGTCGCCGCGAGTATTACGAAAAGCCCAGTGAAATTAAACGTCGCGCTCGCCTGCGAGCAGAAAGACGTTCTCGACGAGCCCGTCTGTTAGCAGCTCGCAACGGATAATTCCAATCCAGTCTTGATCGCACAGATTGAGACTGATCATTCTGATCGAATCAACGTCACGCAGCACGTTCAGTGTCGTGCCGAATTCCGCAAGCCCATTGTGTCGATCGCGGAC
>CAZOXC010000514.1:0-3352 GCA_964583205.1 uncultured Pirellulaceae bacterium
AATTCTGACCTTCGCACTTCAATATTTAGCCAAGCTCAAAAATTCAAGTTATTGCCGCCGCCGCCTTCGAAGAGCAAAAATCGAAGCCGCCACTACGAGAACTGCACCAGATCCTGGTTCAGGAATCGCTGACAAGCCAAAAGCTGGCAATGCCTGGTTTTCAAACACATCTTCGTCCAGCCCGTGGTTAAACACGATCCAAAACGGAGCCGAATTCAAATCAAACACACCGTCAGTAGGACCGAAGTCGCTCTGCAATTGCAGCAATACTCCGTAGGCACCAAGTGGAGAGTTATCATCGAACAAGTCAAAAACGATATGATCGTGGACGTCACCATCAGAATCACCGGTACCCAGGAATTGTGGGTTAACGCCAGACTGGATGTTTGCACCATTGAGCAACAGATCCTGGGTAGCAGCAGTGTTGTCGTTAACTTCAATCTGACCAAACGCCTCCAGGGCACCTGTATTGGGATTGAAGTAATTTACGTATCCGACACCAAAAGCTGAAACGTTGGCAGCGTCCAATGCATTAACAAAGATTTGATCGCTCTCACCCACAAACAAATTTTCCGAAGCATTGGTGGCAAAGCCAGGTTCGTCAGAACCAAAATCGTTAGGGTCAAACGGATCAAGTGCTTCGAACTCACTTTCGAATAGCAAAATACCATCCGACGTGACTTCGAATTGTTCGATGAATATCGAACTTGGCGCGTTGATATCGTCGTAGCCGAATTCGATATCGCCGTGTTGGGCAAAAAGACTTGCGGGAAGCAAGCATGCCACAAAAGCCGAGATTAATAGACGAAACTTCATTTACTGGGTCTCCAAAAAATTAATACTAATCAACAAGTGAAGCTGTTTGGCCATCATCCCGACCACCGATAGCCCACCAAACTTCACGTGAAACTGCGTCCGCAACAAACCGGACGGAGCCATCCACCATCGACAGGTTCACACCTGCCGCATGGCGGCTGCTGGGGGTAATTACAAAATCTCCCTCGTCAACACTGGTGTCGTAATGACCGATTTCAGAGTTGGGAGTTTGAACATGCATGTAAGTTGGGGCGACAAGCGGCGAGCCACTTGCCCAGGAACGCCCTATATGAGCAGACTCAAATATATGAGTATGCGAACTGGTCATTTGATCAACGATTGCTGCGAGTGGCTCGGCACGCTCCAGAATGTGCTGCGAACTCAGACGCTTATCACCAGCGGTGATCGCAGCGCCACTGTTGCCAGGCTGAATCAAGCGTTCTGAGATAAACGCAGTATTCGACAAGCCATCCCTAATGTTCCGACTGCCAACCTTTCTTGTTCCATGCCAGGCAACCGGACTGGATGGATGAACCAATGGAATGGTTCCGTTGTAGAGCCCTGGAGTCGGTCGCTCACCTGCAAGACCGGTTGCATTGGGTGGCCACCCGGCATTTGCCGCGTAACTACCGGGTGCAGGGTTTGCCGATCCCAGGATCGCAGAATTATTTTGGTTGGGAGTATCAGACGGACAAAGAAACACATCAACTAATGTGTTAACAGCGACTGCGTTAGCATGACCACTACTAATTCTGTAGTCGTCGCCATCGCCATTGTTAATCGATAAATCAAACTGTTTGTACAGATTGTCGCCTTCGATCTGCGGAAGAAGTCGCACAAGCCAACTGTAGTAGCCGGTTTGAAACCCACCAGATCCGTCGGAAAGGCCTGGACCGATTTGGTTTTCAGGGAAACGCCGATGAGAAGTCTCATAGTTCTGCGCGGCTAAAGTAATTTGGCGCAGCTTATTGGCGCAGGAGGTTCTTCTGGCCGTAGCCCGAACTGCCTGAACAGCAGGAAGAAGCATACTCATCATGATCCCGATAACGGCAATCACAACGAGAAGTTCAACCAGCGTGAAGCCTTTTGAGTAATTTCGTCCTTGGTTCGACATTGGGTTTCTCTCTAAAAAACAACTGATGGTTGGAATACTCATATTGAGTGGTTCATGTATTGATTTCATTACAACTTCGAATCGATATCAAAAAAGACCGTCGGGGCAAACTACTAGTTCACACGGATAGTCGGGCCGCCAGAATGTCGCAGGATACCCGCGACGGCTTGTTTCTAACGACTGAAGTCGAGCAATCAGATAGTTGACAAAACAGTGAACCGAAGTTCAAAAAATGGTCTGTTCAATCGTCAAATTGCTAAACCAGATACACAAATGGCAGGGGCACTTGGTGATTCAAGAATCGCGATTCTATTATCGTCACCAGGAAATTCCGCAACAAAACCAATTGCGCTTGATGATCAGATACGAGGTGGCCCGCGGGCAACAACCGCGATGGCTTCCGAAAAAGCGCGATGAGGAAATTCGATTGAATGAAATTGAATTTTCCGCTTCAACACGGAAAATTCAGGAGCGTAAGCAATAACGTTGTATTGATCGAAAAATTTGCACAGGGAACAGTCGTGATACGAACCGACAGATTCCGATTGAGGTGCTGGCTCCCGGGAGTGCTGCGGTAACGATGAATCGTCATTTGTTGTACAGCAGCAAGATTGCGAGATTCCCGATTCTGTTGTGGCAGCTTCGTGTGAATGAAGCCCAAAGAAATGCGACTTATGCAGCGAAGGACCCAGGTTCAATAAAAGAACCAGGTACCCGGCAAAAAGGTAGATTTTTAAACTACGATGACGCATTTGACCGCAAAACCCTTAGAAATCCAGCGACCCGACTGTTTTCCAGTATCATGGCTTAATTACGAATGTCAAGGCAAATTCGTTCGGTTGGCTCAGTAGGGTACTTGATTCAATTCGCTTGTTCATTTAGTCGAATTTTGCGGTGCCAAGCCTGAAATTTGTTGCCAAACACCTGTCCATTTGGGCAAATTTACCGGCAAAACAGTCAAAAAAAGCCGGGAAATCACGACTCGTTCAGTAATCCTACACACAGCGCTACCACCGCTCCTGTAGTCCAGCCGCGGTTTCAATCTTCCCATTCTCAATCGTCAAAGTTCGTTCGGCAATTTTCTCAATGAGTGCCTGATCATGACTCACCAGGATCATGGGTACCTGAAACTCCTGCTGCACTCTCATCAGATACTCAGTGATGGCATCGCGCAGGTCCCGATCAATTGAAGACAAAGGCTCGTCCAACAACAACAAATCCGGAGAACAATTCAGTGCGCGACCCAGGGCAACTCGCTGCTCCTGACCGCCACTCAAAGTTCTAGAGTAGCGATCGAGCAAGTCGTTCAAGTTCAACACTTCATTCACTTGCCGAGGATCGATTTTTGATTCCGATGTGCGGTAGCGGGAACCGAACATCAAATTCTTTTTCACATTCAAATGTGGAAACAAACAATAATCC
>CAZOXC010000515.1:0-3348 GCA_964583205.1 uncultured Pirellulaceae bacterium
AACCAGTGTGGGGGGTGGCAGTCGTACCACTTGTTACTCGCTGGAACGCCAGTAAGCGTGCAATCGTCTGACGGATATTCCATAAACGTCAGACACTCTTCTGTCTTGCCTGCAAAAACTTCCTGATGACACCTACCCCCTGCATGCCCGATACAGGAAGAATAAGCCTTCCTCGCGTAAGTGTCACGAGACGTTGTTGAATTAACTTCAACACACCCACCGGCTGGGATATCAAACACAAATGAACGCGGTGGCGAACCATCACCCACACCGATTGTGCCGCAAACAGCACCCAATGAAACGACATCGTGTGCATTCACGATCGCATTTGAACTCACTACGATTGAAGCAAGGCCGACAATTGACACTACACAACCAACAACACGACATACAGCCATAGTATCCTCCAAGTGTTATTCTGAATTATCTACAACACATTTTGTTACCATAGCATCTCATCGACTGCATTGTCAAAAAGACACTGCTCACAACATCGCAAAACTAGGTAACAATTACCCAACACAGGTGGTGACTACAAGTGTTAAGAGCGTTCAAATCACGCGTTGTTACTACAATCAGGGGGTGATGAGAGCGATTTTCTCCGCCTCGGAGTTATGTCAAATGTGGAAGCCCATAAAAGGACACGCAAATATTGTACGCCCGGCTCTGTTCAAAGCAGTCGCCTTTTGCATCGACACTGCTGGTCGGCTGATCCATTCTTCAACAAAACATTCGGACTCGAGTCGAAAGTGCTTGATGCTGTGGATGAAACTCTGGCTTGCGCAAGGCGAGATAGATCATTATTGAATGATCAGGCAGGATTTGGTTGTGAAAGACACGAGTCCATCGTCAGCCAGTGGGCTGTGGAGAAAGATTCGTTAGATGATGATGGCCGCGCTGCTCTGCAAGCTCGGTTAAACGTTCTCGGCTACCAGCAAAGTGACGACCGTGTAGTGACTTGCTGCTAAGCATCTTTTTAATGCGATCACACCAGAATTCGACACTGGTGCCCAAGCGCTCAAACACACAGCGGACTTGGTCGTTCAGCCGTGCTTTGAATAATCGTAGATTAGATGGTTAACTGTCATTGTAAAATTCCTTGTTTTGGGATGAGTCAGCCAGCGCGCACCTTTCGCGCCGTTAGGCATCGTTGAGTAAATCAGGGCGTTGGAGCGCTGAGTCCAAGCCCCTAATCCGCTGCGATCTGTTGTGACTCCTTAATCACACAGAATTCGTTGGTAAGACTCCAACCACTCTCTTATTTCCAAGTGGAAGGGAGTCTGTGCCATGAAAAATCAAGAGACGCTCCGTTTTCCGGATGCGCTATCAAAGAAAATGCTCGTAAAAGCATTGCAAAAAACCCAAAGAGGCAGGCTGGAACTTGATTCCAGACTGCCAGTCTTTGAACCGACGTGCTGCCAAGTTGCTAAATTAACTGGTCCAGTTCGTTCACCAGCGAATCGAATTTCTGCAATGCTGTGGTAATTGGTGCGGGTGTGGTCAAGTCGACGCCGGCATCTTTGAGCAACTCCAGTGGGTACTTGCTGCAACCACTTTTGAGGAAACTCAGGTAATCGTTCAATTCTTTTTCGCCGCCCGTCAGGACTCGCTGACTCAAGGCGATGGCCGCCGACAGACCGGTGGCGTACTTGTAGACATAGAATGCTCGATAGAAATGTGGAATCCGCAGGCACTCGAGCGACAATTGTTCGTCCAGTTCGAATTCCGGCCCAAAATAATCTTTCAGCAACTGGTGATAAGTTGACTTGAGCGCCTCAACCGTAAGCGGCTCGCCAGCTTCCACCATCTCGTGAGTTGTTTTTTCGAACTCGGCAAACATGGTCTGGCGAATGATTGTTGCGCGGATATCGTCGATTTCGCTGTTGATCAAGTAAGCTCGCATGCGGTCATCGGGCGCGTTATCGATCATGTGTCGATTCAGAAGTTGTTCGTTGAACGTACTGGCGACCTCGGCCACGAAGATCGTGTAATTGTAGTACTGGTAAGGCTGATGATTGGACGAATAATGCGTGTGCATCGAGTGACCGGCCTCGTGAGTCAAAGTGAACACATCGTTTAACACTTTGGGTTTGTAGTTCATCAGAATGTACGGATCACCCACGAATCCGCCGGCGCTGAACGCGCCGCTCTGTTTTCCATCGTTTGGATAGCGATCGCACCAGCGCTTGGAAAGACCGTTGTGCAGCGTATTGCAGTACTCGGTGCCCAGCGGCGTCAGCGATTCGCAGACCACCTCGACTGCTTGATCCCACGAGTACTCCGTTTTGATATCGCTCAAGATGGGCACATAGGTGTCGTAATGGCGGATGTCGGGCAAGTCCATTTTGCGACGCCGCAGGTCGTAGTAGCGGTACAGGGCAGGCAGGTTTTCCCGCACCGTCGAAATCAAGTTCTCATAGACTGAAACCGGGACATCGTCGGCGAACAAAGCTTGATCGAGCGCGCTGTCGTAGCCGCGGGCCCGAGCGTAGTACACATCTTTTTGTACCGAGCCATTAAAGGTTGCCGCCAATGAATTCTCATGCGCTTCGAACTGATCGTAAAACTGATGGAAGGCGTTTTTACGGACATCGCGACTGGGCGAAATCAGAAACTGCATAAACGTCGCCTGGCTGAGCTCGATCTTTTCGCCTTCTTCGTTTTCTACAATACCGAATTTAAGATCCGCATCAGTGAGTTGCCGAAAAATTTTGCTGGTGGCGCCTGCCATTTCGCCCTGCATCGCCAGCAATTGTTCTTCACGCTCGCTCAAAGTGTAGGGTTTGTATCGAACGAGTCTCTCAAGTGAAAGCTTGAACAGCGACAACTTCTCGTCGTTCAGATAGGACTCGAGTGTATCGTCACTGAGCCCCAGAATTTCCGGACGGATGTAACTGCCGGCTTCACCCGCTCGCACCGCCACCGATTGAAACCGCCCCACCATCCGCTGGTAGTCCCCGTTGGCCTGGTCTTCGGCCGAACGAAGAAATGCGTAAGTGCCCAGTCGCTCGCCCAGTAGATCCAGGTCGTTGTCAAACTGCAGACATTCCAGCAACACATCAACGGACTCGCCCAAACGCCCTTGAAATTTTTCGTAACCGGTTGCCTGCTTTTCAAATTCAACAAATTCGGCCTCCCAGGCCTCATCGTCTTTGAACAGGCCGCTCAGGTCCCAGGTGTCGCCGACAGCGACTTCTTCTCGTTTTGGCAAGCGTTGGATTTCGTTCATGGGTCTTTGTATTCCGAACTTGGGTAAGTCTCATTGGTGAATCAATCTGTAATTTTAAAGAATGTCGGCTGACAACCCAACGTGGCTTTGGCATTTCACTGGTAACATCGGATATACTT
>CAZOXC010000516.1:0-3342 GCA_964583205.1 uncultured Pirellulaceae bacterium
ACGAACGCGTTCGCGAGTGAGCCCCAGTTGTGCGCCAATTTCCTTGAGCGTGTGGGGTTCTGTGTTTGACAGTCCAAATCGCATTCGCAACACAGTTGCCTCGCGTTCTTCAAGTTCATGGAAGAGTTCCATAGCCCGATTCATCACATCGGATTCGAGAAGTTCTTCTTCCGGCGAGAGCATCCGTTCGTCCATGACCATCTCGCCAAGTGACCATCCGGATTCGGACTGATCGGATTGGGGCGACGAATTGTAGATTTGAATCGCCTTTTTGATAATTGGCAATTTTCGTTTGGGCAGCCCCAGGACTCGAGCAATCTCTTCTGGAGTCGGGTTCCGCTTGAGCTCATCCGTCAGCCTGGTTGTCGCACGCCGCCACTTGGAAAGCAACTCGACCATATAGGCAGGAATCCGAATCGTTTTGGCCGAGTTAATCAGGGCTCGTTTGATCGACTGTTTGATCCAGTAGCTGGCGTAGGTGCTGAATCGAGTACCGACGGCCGGATCGAATCCTTCCACAGCTCGCATCAATCCTAGATTGCCTTCTTCGATCAGATCCTGCAGCCCCAGTCCTTTGCCCGTGTAGCCTCGAGCAATGTTGACGACCAGTCGCAGATTCGCTCGGACCATCCGGTCGCGAGCTTCAACGTCACCTTCACCGATACTTCGGGCAAGTGATTTTTCGTCGTCTGCTGTGAGCAAGCTGGTTTCGTTGATCTCTCGCAGATATGTCTCTAGCGGAGTCTGTACATTGCTTCTCGGGCTACGTTTCCGCTTGGCTCGCTTGAGATCATGGATTTCCTGATCGTGAACTTCGAATGATTCTTCTTGTCGCTTCGCCATGCGAACTGCCCTGTGGATTTGTTTGGGGGGATGATTTCTGGTAAGAGTGCTATCGGCGCTGGCTTAGAGAAACCTGAATCATTGGCGAAGCGAAAACGACTAAATGACAAGCAGCGGTTTTCTGTTATGTGTTAGTTGTGTCAATCGTATGAACAAATTCGGATAACAGAATACATGCGCCGATTCCCGGCCTGGGCGCCAGGCAGGATTGTATTGCTGTCGAGTAACGTATTAAAACAAGTCAGTCTTGTTCGGAGTTTTAATATGCGATTGCCGCTAGTCGCCCTGGTTGTTGCCAATCTGGTTCCCCTGTTTGGCGTGATGTTTCTGGGGTGGTCGCTGTTCGCCATCATGCTGATTTACTGGCTTGAGAACATTGTGATCGGCGTCTGGAATGTTGTGAGAATGCTCACGGCCAGAAATAACGATGAGCATTTCATGTCAGTTTTGTTTTTAGCGGGCTTTTTCACAGTTCACTATGGTGGGTTTTGTGCGGGGCATGGTGTGTTTGTGTTTGTGTTGTTCGGTGGCGACGGATTTACCGGCCCGACAACTGGGCCGGCTGATTTTCCGCCCGGCCTTTATTGGCAGGTTATATTTGCTGTAATTGGCTTGTTTATCAGCCACGGTATTTCGTACTTTTCCAATTTCATCGGGAAACAGGAGTATCTGAAAGTGAAAGGCGAGGACCTGATGCATCGACCCTACGGCCGAATCATCTTGCTGCATTTCACATTGATTATGGGCGGCTGGATCATCATGGCGTTACATCAACCGTTCCTGGGCTTGCTGTTGTTTATAGGGCTCAAGATCGCTTTTGATGCCAAGGCACATTTGAAAAGCCACAAAAAACTCCAGGCGCTGGAGCCCATCACCACTGTTAATGGTGCGTGAAGACCGGCGACCGGGCTCGTTACCTATGATCGCCGGTGCAGGTTTCAAGGCGCACACTGCGACAGCGCAAAAAAAGGCGATGCCGCCAGCTCTCGCTGACCGCACCGCCTGAATTTAGTCTATGTGTTGAATTTGGATTCAGCTACTAAAACCGAACTATAGCATCGATTCCAAAAATAGTGTCGTCGATCGTTGCTCCAGCAAACTGCTCGCCCCAATTGTAGCGAAGCTCAGGTCGAATCCTGATATTCGAGTTTGCATGGTAGTTTACGCCAAAGGTGTAAGCATAAGTTGAATTTGAGCCGTTGTTATTCAAATCAGACTTCCACCATTCAATACGCTGGCCGAAATCAATTCGGCTTGACCAGCGATAGATCAAGTAATTGGCGATGCCGACGTTGTCATTTTCGTTATCCGAGCCACGCAAAGCTGTGGTTTCGAATGCGTAAAGCCAACGGCAACTGATACTCCGCTCGTAAACAAAGGAGTGAGCAAAACCATCACCCCTGCTTCCCAAGTCTCCTGCAGTAACAACGTAGGTGAGTGTCGAGTTCGCACCAACTTGCTGCCGAAACCCACCGAAGAACGCCGCTCCATCATCGACTCGGTCAAACCCGGTATCCAGTCCGGCGGAAAGACCCAGCAACCAGGTACGATTTCCTGCATCCAGAGTGGCCAGGCCACCGGTCAGTGTGGTCGGAGAACCCAGGATCGATGAGTACGATCGGCTGTAAAAGAAGTTGTTGGTCGAACGGGGGCTCTCATAGGTCATCTCAGTTAACAAGTGACCGAATTTGAATCCCCAGTTGTTTCGTCTCAATTCAACATAGAGCTGTGGAATTGCAAAGGCGAAGGAACCGTGATCAAAGCCATTTTGGAAGTCAAAATTGCCCGGATTGTTTCCCCTGGACTGCAGGAATTCTCCATCGGTGCCATAAACAGCATCAATTCGAAAACCCCAATCCCAGCCACCAAATCCTTGAGCACATCGCTCGGCATAAAACCAGCCTTGGTGCAGATTCAGTTCATCAGGACGATCATTCAGCAAACCGGTCGAGTCGGAGTGATATCCGTTTTGCAGCCAGCCGCCGAAATCCCAACGTCTTCTGGATGGAATGTAGCCGCGAGGACCACTTCGAGTGCAAACATCACAAGCGCAGTAGTCGTACTGGTTTGTAGCAGGGTCGACTTGTGTAAAGTAGTCGTTCCCCACGCTGCTTTCTGGCAACACTTGGATTGGACTTGGTAGGGACATTTCAAATGGCTGCGGCGGCGCGGTTGGGATTTCGATGCGTTCAGGAGTAATCGCGGTGCCGGGTTCAGTTGACGGGGCCAGATCTTCCTGTGGTTCCTGCAACTGAAAACCGGTGGCGCGAAAATTTCTGATCTTTTCCTCGATCATCCGATCATCAATATCGGACCTTGCCGGATTGTTCTCGTTGTCGACGTAAATTTCGCCAACTGCCGGTAAGTTTCTCAATCGCGAAGAGGTAGACTTCGAAATCTGTTCTTTCAGCTTGGTTATGGCGGGGTCAACTACTGACTGTGCATCAAGCTTCAAAGGCACCGTCATTGCTGCCGCAATTAAGACGATCTGTGTTGCAC
>CAZOXC010000517.1:0-3335 GCA_964583205.1 uncultured Pirellulaceae bacterium
ATTCATAGGTTGGCATCTCTGCACGAACCCTCTGTATCACTTGCTCTTGGTCTGGATCAAGGAAACTGATCGCGTCATCGAGATCGTTCCGTTCAACGGCATCTGCCAGGTTGTACACCGCTGCGGTGACAGCTTCGCGGTCAGTTTCAATCGATTGCTCGATAATGAAGGTGGCGATTGCACAAGCCACAAAAGCGCCGGCAGCGATTCCGAAAATTTTCCCACCACCATTGAACGCCAAAATGATGCTACAAACCGCAACAAAAACCAATCCAATGATCACCCAGAAAGGATCTTCTGTCAGCCACTCCATGATTGCCCTCACTTCTTTTGATTTCGGCTTTTAGACGAACTCGCCACCGAGCGAGTTCCCCGAATTGCACTTTTTCCGGAACGCAAAAAAAACCAGGTGTCGTGCAGATCTTCAAAGTTTCTGAAACTTAGCAGAAACGGAAATACTTGCCGCCATACTCAGCAGTTGAGCCCAACTCCTGTTCGATTCGCAGCAACTGGTTGTACTTGGCCATCCGATCACTCCGCGACGCCGAACCGGTTTTAATCTGGCCCGAATTCACGGCGACTGCCAAATCAGCGATCGTCGCATCCTCAGTTTCACCACTGCGATGGCTGGTGACATTGGAATACTGGTGCCGCTCGGCCAGCCGGATGGTGTCTAATGTTTCGGTCAACGAACCGATTTGATTGACTTTGATCAAGATACTGTTGGCGATTCCTTCATCGATTCCGCGTTGCAAACGAGTCGAATTTGTGACGAACAAATCATCGCCGACCAACTGACATCGGTCACCGATCTTATCGGTCAACATTTTCCAGCCTTCCCAATCGTCTTCGCTGCACCCGTCTTCCACCGAGCAGATTGGGTATTGATCAACCCAACTGGCCAGCAGATCGACCATCCCACCGCGATCCAATTTTTCGCCATCGATCGAATACCTGGAATCGTCGGTCGAGTAAAACTCGGTAGCGGCAACATCCAAAGCCAGCCATACCTGTTCACCAGGTTTGTAGCCAGCCTTTTCAATGGCGTTCATGATCAAATCCAGTGCTTCAGCATTGCTTCCCAGGTCAGGCGCAAATCCACCTTCGTCACCCACATTCGTGTTCAGGTTATTGTCCCTGAGAACTTTCTTCAGGTGATGAAAAATTTCGCAACCACAGCGCAAAGCTTCGCTGAACGAGTCAAAACCCAGAGGCATGACCATGAATTCCTGAATGTCTACCGAGTTATCAGCGTGCTCGCCACCATTGACAATGTTCATCATCGGAGCCGGGAGGACTCGAGCCGACTGTCCTCCCAGATAGCGAAATAGCGACACGTCCAGGTGATCTGCCGCAGCCCGAGCCACTGCCAGGCTGGCACCCAGAATCGCATTGGCACCCAGCTTACTTTTGTTCTCGGTTCCATCCAGATCCAACAAAACCCCGTCTACCGCCGCCTGATCCAGCGCCGGAAACCCCTCGATCGCGTCAGCAATTACCTCATTGACGTTGTCAATGGCGCTGGTAACACCTTTACCCAGAAAACAATTTACATCTCCATCACGCATTTCCAGAGCTTCATGTGCCCCGGTACTGGCGCCGCTGGGAACGGCGGCTCGCCCAAATGAACCGTCGCTCAGGATTACGTCGACTTCAACGGTAGGATTGCCCCGACTATCCAGAATTTGTCGGCCTTGCACAGCAGTAATGATTGGCATTATTCAAGCTCGAAAAGGAAGGTATTTATATCGCCATCGATAGCACATAAGCGTCTATTTCACAATCCGCCTCTTCACTCACACTCGCATCGAATCTAAATTGGATACATGTTTACCGGAATAGTTGAAAGCAAATCGCAAGTCGTGGAAATCGCCCGGGCTGACGAATCCTGTGTATTAAAAATTGCCAGCCCCTGGCCAATTGAAGATCTCAAGATCGGAGCCAGCGTTGCCATCAATGGATGCTGCCTGACCATCACCGAATTCGCTGCCGGTTCTTTGTGCTTTGACGCGGGAGCCGAGACATTGTCCCGCACGAACCTCGGTGCACTTGACTCCGGCAGCCAGGTGAATCTGGAACGGGCAATGGCTGCCAACGGTCGGTTCGACGGTCACATTGTTTCCGGCCACATCGACTGCACAGGTGAACTTGTTCGGCGATCAGACTCAGAGGACTGGTCAGATTTCTGGTTTAAGATTCCGGACGACTATCAAACGCATCTGGTTCCCAAGGGCTCGGTCACCGTTGACGGAGTCAGCTTGACGGTCGTCAAGGTGGAAGGGAGCCAGTTCAGTGTGGCTTTGATTCCGCACACGTTGCAGCAGACGATCCTTGGCGAATTCAAGACTGGACGACTGGTCAACATCGAGACAGACATTCTGGCCAAGTACATACAAAAACAAATTCAATTCATGAAATGACTTAATGAGTCGAGCTAAACGACAGACAGCCAGCTACCTTCGAAGACGCTTCACCGAAATCGGCCTTGCGCCGAACGCTCGGCACGGCCAGAATTTCCTCATCGATTACAATTTGGTCGAGTTACTGGCGGGTGCCGGTCGTGTCGAAGCCGCTGATGTCGTATTGGAAATCGGCACCGGAACCGGCGCTTTGACGGCGCTGATTGCCGAGCAGGCCGCCGCCGTGGTGACGGTGGAACTGGATCAGTACCTGCACCAGATGGCTCGCGAAGAACTTGAGTCCTTCGACAACGTCACGATGCTGCGGCAAGACGCTTTGAAGAACAAGAACCGGATTGACCAACGCGTCTTCGAGGCACTCGAAGCAGCAATGACGCAGACTGGCAGCCAGTCGTTTCGCCTGGTGGCGAATCTGCCTTACAGCATCGCCACGCCCTTGATTTCCAATCTGCTGCGGCGCGAACCTGTTCCAAAATCGATGACCGTCACGATTCAGAAAGAACTGGCCGATCGAATCATGGCCGTCCCTTCCACCAAGGACTACAGCTCATTGAGCATCTGGATGCAAAGTCTGTGCAAGATCGAATTGGTGAGGATACTGCCGCCTTCAGTGTTCTGGCCCAGACCGAAGGTGGATTCAGCCATCATTTATGTCGAGCCACAGCCCGAATGGCGCACCAAGTTTAAAGATCTGGAGTTTTATCACACTTTTGTGAGGTCGCTGTTTTTTCACCGGCGCAAATTTTTGCGAAGTGTTGTGATCAGCGCTTTCAAAGGTCAACTTGAGAAACCAGATGTCGACGAAGTTCTGTCGCAAATGGAACTGGGACCTAACGCTCGGGCAGAAGAACTTCCGGTCGAGCGAATCCAGGAGCTGGGCGAATTGTTTCGGTTGCGAGTTGAGGCACTGGAAGG
>CAZOXC010000518.1:0-3335 GCA_964583205.1 uncultured Pirellulaceae bacterium
TCGCAGCCCCAACGACCGGACAAGACCATACTTGTCGCTTAAACAGACGGTTGGTTGTACGTAATTGTGACGACAAATTGGAATCGAAAATGAACCGAGCATTTCTCTTAATACTGGCAGTCGCTCTGTCTGTCACGGGATGTGTCAAGCGTCAAATGCTGATTCGAACCAATCCTGAAGGCGCGTTCGTCACCGTCGATTCCCAGCCGCTGGGCAATACTCCATTGCAGGTTCCTTTCACCTACTACGGCACTCGAGAAGTCAAAATCGAAAAAGACGGCTACCAAACCGTGAAAGTCAAGCAGCGGATCCGCCCACCATGGTGGCAGATTCCGCCGCTGGATTTTATCACCGACAATTTTGCGTTTCGTGAATTGCGCGATCAACGTGTTTTGGATTTCGAAATGTCTCCCCAAGTGCACGTTGATGAAAATCAGTTGATTGATCGCGGAAACGAACTGCGCACCAACTCGTCGCGCGGAACCGTGGCTCGACCGAATTCTGAGTATATCGAACCGGAAACGATTGACCGGTAGCAGTCATTGTATGAGTCTTGGTCAACTGGTGGTCATTCAAGGTCGCATTGTCGCGATGATTCATGCAAGCGTTACACTCGGTAAGAATTATTTGACTTAACTTTGCTGCGCCGATAAAGATCGCGAACATCCCAGGAATTCGAAGATATTTTTTCGATATCACTTCATTCCAAGATTGGCGATCCAGTGACCACCATAGTCAAGCAACCGACTGATCAAAAACGCGACGGAGCGGCAGTCACCGAGGCTGCGATTTGTTTGCCCGTATTGGCGTTTATCATTTTCGCAGCTGTTGAAATCAGCAGTGGCATCTTTCATGAGTACAACATTCAAGCTTCTTGCTTTGAGATTTCCAAGGTAGCTCTGCGTTCGAACGCTAGTTGCGCAGATGTGCAGAGCATGGCTAATCAAGTTTTGCCGCACAGCGACTTCGAAACTTATACGGTTACTATCGAAGTAGAGCCGCGTACGGTGAACCAGGATTCAGTTGAACCAACATCGGAATTCACTTTTGAATTCACATCCGACAGTGTTCCTCCGGAAGGTTTGGAGAATTTGCCTCGCGGCACTCTGCTGAGGTTAACGCTGACAGCCGACCGTCCTCCGGTTGTGGGGTTGGCCTTTGTTCGAGAGTATTTTCCCAGCCAGATTGATGCCGACAGTGTCTTTATCAAGGAATTTTGATGACGAAGAAGTCTAACAATTTGCGCAAAGCACGTTTTGGGGCCACAAGCACCGAAATGGCGATTGTCATCCCCGTGATTCTGCTATTCGTTTTCGGACTGATCGAATGGGGTCGCTTTGAAATGATGCGCCAAGCATCTTCAACAGCCGCCTTTTACGCCGCACGCACTGGAAGCATTCCCGGTTCCATCTCGGAAACCGCAGAACAGCAGGCTCAAAATATTCTACAAGCGTATTTTATAGAGGGTTCGACTGTTTTATGTACGATCACCCCTGAACAGTCGACATGTGAAATCAGTATTCCCGTGAGTGAAAACCTGTTTGTGCTTAGAACAATTCTGGGTGACACCACGATTGAGCGACAGTTTACACTGCGCTCCGACCAATAAGCGTTTCGACCAATAAGCGTTTCGACCAATAAGCGTTTCGACCAATAAGACTGTGGAGACATTTATTCAAAACCATGACATTGCCAGTTCCAGCATTTGCCAGGTTTTGAAATTGACTCCGGATTCTAGCCCTGCTGGAGAATTGAATATCATGAATATTGTATCTCGACATCAAAATCGACAAGGAGCGACTATGTTCCTTATGTTGTTTCTGTTAGTCATCGTTTTCATTTTCGTGGCTTTTGCGGTGGATGTGGGGCGAATTCAGTTAGCTCAACTAAAGTTGCAGACTTCTTCAGACTTGGCCGCGCGAGGAGCTGCTGAAGCGCTATCCAGAGGAGTTGGCGATGTGTCAAATCTCGATAGCTACGAAGCTGCAATTCGAAGTGAAGCTGACATGATCATGCAGAAAAACTCGCTTTTCGGAAGACCCATTGTGTTTGATTCGAACGCCGAGATTTCATTCGGTAATGCAGAGGAAACAGAAACTGTGATCGCGACGACCGGACCTGGTAATGGCAAAGGTAAAGGGCGCGGAAACGGTCGGCAAAAATTCAAGTTTCAGCCCTCAGCTAGTGGAGGCAGGTTAGAGTTGGGATCAAATTCTGTTCGAGTTACTCCCGACATCGACCAGTTTCCTCTGGTATTTGGTCGATTTTTAGGGCGCAACTCGGTCGACCTTGACGCAACTGCTTCTGCCAAAGTACAGGATCGAGATATTATTCTGGTCGTCGACCGTTCAACTTCGATGATGGAACATGTTGCAGGCACCATTCCCATTCATGAATACCCGTCGAACCTTTTGGATGTCGAAGAGGCACTGTATGGCGTCAACGACGAGTACTACGTTGACCTAAATACGGTTGACTCGATTCCGGAACGTCATTCCGAATTTGAATACGACTCAGGGCAAATTAATTTGTCGAAATTTCAGGCACTGAAATTGGCGATCTTCAATTTTAGAAGTGTCATCGATCAAACAGCTGGAAACGAACAACTGGGTTTGATTTCCTATTCTGATCGAGCGGATGTGCCTTCTGAAGCCTTTTCTCCTTCGGGTCCTGTCAATATCGCCACGGGTCTGTCTCCAGGCGTGTTTGATGAAATCGTCTCGGATGGCGAAACCAAACTTGATTCAACCGAACGCTATGCATCGGCACTGGAAGACCGGACTAGTAACTACGACAACTTCGACTTTAACTATCTCTCCATGAGATGGTTCGATAAAACGAATATTGTCGACGGAATCGAACGAGGCGTTGATGAACTTTTCAGTGCAAACAGCCGAAGCTTCGCCACTCCATTGTTGATTGTAATGACTGATGGCCGGCACAACGAATTGTTGCCACACAACGCAGAGACAATGAGTTTAGCGGCAGAGAATGCGATGGCGGCACATCCCAATTTGCAAATCTTCACAATTACTTTTGGTGACAATGCCGATCAACCTTCGATGGTCAATGTTGCCGAGATTGGAAACGGTGAGCATTTTCACGCGTCCGATGTCAATCAATTGGTTGGTATCTTCCGCGAACTGGCAGCGAGTGGTGGCGTTTCCGTCATTGAGTAATCCGAAAACGGGAATGAACGATTAACGGTAATACGTACCCGTACTGGGTGTCGCTTTGTATCCGCTGCTGTTGGGGCGTCGGTCAAAAGCACCTCGGACGATTTGGCCTGGATCCCGTGCCAGCCCATCCATGAGGAATCGAGTGTCGTTGACGAT
>CAZOXC010000519.1:0-3333 GCA_964583205.1 uncultured Pirellulaceae bacterium
GCGACGTTGTTCAAGTCCAACATTTCGCAAGCTCGCTCCAGGAGCTTGTCGACAGCGAAGGGCTTGTTCATAAAATCGTCAGCGCCAGCAGCCCGCAAATCGGCAATTTTGTCTTGCTCGACCATACCCGAAATACAGATTACCTTGACCGATTCCAGTGTATTGTCCATGCGGATACGCTGGCAAACTTCTTTACCATTGATATCCGGCAACATAACGTCCAGCACAACCAGATCGGGTCGAAATTCCCTCACTTGCATGCCAGCATCAAAGCCGTTGTTGGCAGTCTTGGTTTCGAAGCGACCATCGCGCTCGAAAACATCGTGCATCAACTCAACAAGTTCCTCATCGTCATCGACAATCAGAACTTTTCGCTTACCACTTTCCAGGGCATCCGTAGGGATTCCGTTTTCCTTCATGAAAGCAAACAGTTGCTCACGTGGAATTCGACGGAAACGGCTGCCGGGAACCCGAAACCCCTTCAATGTCCCGTTGTCGAAACATCGAATAATGGTCTGTTGGCTTACCTTGCAGATTTTTGCTGCTTCACCGGTAGTAAATACAGTCTTGGAAGTCATACCATCCTCTCCATAGTGATGGTTGGATACTCGCGGGGCTCCACCCGATGAGGCACAATACAAATGACGCAGACTAGTTCGCCGTACTTGATTGCCGCAGTGTCCAAACCGCCTATTGGCTACTTAGCTTTCTAAAACGTGCTAAACCGGCTTTTACTTCGCAGTTAAACTAAACCACTAGTTCATTCCAATTAGCAGGTTCAACTTGATCTAACCAAGTTGCCGAAATTGCCAATGTGCTCCGAATTATATCGGGCATTCATACTGGGTCAAGATTGATCCTTAACCCCTAAGTCATTGCAAAATATGAGGTTATCGATTTATACATGCATATTTGAGTGTTTTGTTGGAATTCATTTCTTGAATTCGAGTTTTGCAGCAAATTCGCTTTGATTCTTTGCCAAACTCTGCTACTTTCCCGCGGTTTTCGGCATATCCCCTCCGCCATCAATGAAACAATTGATTCAAAATTCACTCGCTTTGATGATCCTGCTTACATTCTTCGTTGGGTGTGGTTCGACGTTGCAGCGAACCGCAACTGAACAGTTACTAATGTCAGATGCGGTAGATGCTGCAGTTTCGAAGATCAATTTCGAACCCTTGGCTGGACAGCGAGTTTACCTCGACACAACCTATCTCACCCAGGTTAATGGTCCCGGCTTCGTCAACGCTCAATACATCATCGGATCGATTCGCCAACAAATGACCGGGTCTCGATGTTTACTACAAGACTCGAAATCAGATGCCCAGATTATTGTGGAAGCTCGAGTCGGAACATTGGGAACCGACTCACATGAAATTACCTATGGTTTACCGGCAACCTCCGGTCTAAGCACTGCGGCTTCGCTGTTTTCGAATGGTACGCCCGTTCCGGTGATCCCGGAGATTTCGTTTGGCAAATCCGATTCTCAATCGGCAGTCGCAAAAGTCGTTCTGTTTGCGTACGACAAAGATACTCGTGACCCGATTTGGCAGTCTGGAATCAGCAAGGCTGAAAGCAACTCACGCAACACTTGGTTGATGGGAGCGGGCCCCTTCCAAAAGGGAACCATTCATGAAGGTTTCCGCTTTGCAGGCAGCCGAGTCGACAAAGGGCGCAACATTCCCGGTGTCGATCAGGACATTTCCTATTTCGATTCGCACTTGTTCGGAAGACCGTTGCGGCCGGTGCCTCAAGTCGCCGAAGCGCCGGAATCCACCGAGAAAAAATAGCCCGCAAAGGGCCAAACTCAAAGTTGCCTGCGCGTTAGATGATCGTTTACGACTTGCTGCCTTTTTCCAGGTGCAGCATCAGCACAGAAATATCGGCTGGCGTAATCCCGCTGATCCGGCCGGCTTGATCCAGATTAGCCGGGCGAATCTTATTGAATTTCTCTCGCGCTTCCATTCTCAAATGCGTAATGGAATCGTAGTTCAACCATTCTGGAATCGCCTTCATGGCCAGCCGCTGTTGGCGTTCGATGGTGGTTTGTTGTCGGTTCAGATAGCCCGCATACTTGATGTCATAAACCACCTGCTGCGCGACTTGCTCGTCGACTGAACCAAGTTCCGGCAAGTGCTCGACCATGTCCTTCCATTCGCTTTCCGGTCGCCGCAAATATTTTTCCAGTGTGCCTTGGCCGATTCTTTTTTCTTCCAGTTGTTTTTTGACCGACTGGACCTGTTCCATTTTCTTATCCAACAAGTCCATTCTCTGCTCACCAACCAAACCCGTTTCGAATGCATCCTTGGTCAAGCGTCGGTCGGCGTTATCCTGCCGCAATCGCAATCGATACTCGGCTCGACTGGTGAACATCCGATAGGGCTCGTCGACGCCTCGGGTTACCAGATCATCGATCAACACAGCCAGGTAAGCCTGATCACGAGACAAAGTGAACTCTTTCCCGTTGTTCAATTTTAGCGCGGCATTTGCGCCGGCCCACAGTCCCTGTCCGCCGGCCTCTTCATAACCGGTCGTGCCGTTAATCTGACCTGCGAAGTACAAACCCGCAACGTTCTTCGTCTCCAAAGTTGGCTTGAGTTGATCCGGGGGACAAAAGTCATACTCGACAGCATATCCGTAACGCATAATCCGGGCGTTTTCCAATCCCGGGATCAAGCGGAACATCTGATCCTGCACATCTCGCGGCAGGCTGGTCGAAATCCCGTTAACATAGACTTCCAGAGTTTCGCGGCCTTCCGGCTCCAGAAACAACTGATGTCTTTCCTTGTCTGCAAACCGCACTACTTTATCTTCGATCGAAGGGCAGTAACGCGGCCCGCTACTGTCGATCTGCCCGCTGTACATCGGAGCGCGATGCAGGTTCTGATTGATCAATTCGTGAACTTGCGGATTCGTGTAGGTGATCCAACAAGGAATTTGCTCGATCTGCAAACTGGAATTCAAAAACGAAAATGGCTGCGGGATCACCTGGTTATTGGATCACAGAAATTTATGGATTGGCCAAAACAGATTGCGCTGGAGAAACATAACAATCAAGGCCCGGCTGCCCAAATTCAGCGATGACTGGTACGAAATCGTACCAGCAAGTAGAATACACCAGTGATAATCGGTACGAAATCGTACCAGCCAGTGGAACCATGACTATATATTATACCTGCCATAATTAGTACGAAATCGTACCAGCATATGAAACAAATGGCGTAAACTCAGTCACGATTGACTGGTACGACATCGTGCCACCAACAATTATTCGAAAACTTTGCGTATAGGTCTGTACCAGCCAAAATTGGTACGAGATCGTACCAGCTATTC
>CAZOXC010000520.1:0-3324 GCA_964583205.1 uncultured Pirellulaceae bacterium
AAACGTAGGGATTCCAATAACGACTGGCACTCTGCGGATTTTTCCCTTCGTATCCGGTCCACATACAGTATTTGTCGAAGCCGGCCTCGTGGAGTGCATCCGGCTCCTGGCGAAAATCATCAATTTGCCATTTCCCGGCGATCGCTGATGCATATTCAGGATTTCCGAGTTTCAATTCGGTGCCCAAGCATGGGTTTACGCTCGGGTCGAAATGACAACCGCCGCCCCAGCGAGGCACGTCCCAATGGTTAACCCAACCGTGTTGAAAGGGATATTGGCCGGTCAGTAAAGTTAAACGTGAAGGTGTGCATTGCGGCATGCAATAGAAGTTTGTAAACGTCAATCCCGATTTTGCCAGCGCGTCGATGTGCGGAGTCTCAATCCCCTCGGCGCCATAACAGCCAATCCACTCTTTGCCCAGGTCATCTGCGAACACCAAAACAATATTAGGCGGCTGTTCATCGCTGGCCGAAATCGACGTAACGAGTGTGTGGTTGTTCGTGACTATGAAGCACGTTAACAAACAGATAAAAAAGTTGATCGAAAATTTCATGCGGTCTCTTGGGAAAAAGTCGACCGTATTATAATCAATTGCATCACCGCCTGCGCTCTAAAATCCGATCGACGAGTCGGGCTAAAACAGGCTGACCATTTTTCTGATCGCCGCACTGATTTGCCGGGGAGTGCAACAAGCGAATCCGAAGATCAGGCCATTTTGATTTTCGATATACGCTCGTTCGGCTTTGGTCGGTTTGCGATCAGGTTTTATCAGGAAATCCGAAATGGCCTTTACCGCGATGCCGATTTCGTTGGCACGCTTGCTGATTACTTGATCGTGGTGCCCGTTGATAAGCCGAGCGGCCGCGTGCAGTCCGGCGTCTGCGCCGATGATTTCCAGTTGATCGCTCAGGTACTTTTCCACGCTTTGCACCAGTGCCGTGCGGCGTTCTTCGTGGACCGTCCTCATTTTTCGCAAGTGTCGGGCAAAGTGTCCTTGTTGAATGAATTCCGCCAGTACCAGTTGGTCAGGCTGTGATACAGGGCGAGCGACCATTCCCAACATCCGTTTGAAAGCCTCGATCAAGTTATGCGGAACGATCGCATATCCGATACTCAGCGAGGGAAAAACGACCTTGCTGAAACTGCCGACGTAAACCGTTCGGCAGCCGCGATCGAGTCCTTGCAAAGCCGGGATCGGACGCTGAGCGTAACGATATTCGCTGTCATAATCGTCCTCGAATATTAACGCTCCCGACTCGTTGGCCCATTGAATCAAGGCAGTTCGGCGCTCGATCGGCATCGTTACTCCCGTTGGAAACTGATGAGAGGGTGTGATGTAGATCAGCTTGGGTTGCGGCGACAGCTTCGCCGCTGCCTCGACGTCCATGCCGTACTTGTCGACAGGCACGCCAATGACCTGGGCACCCATGAATTGAAAAACCGAACTGGCACGAACATAACCTGGATTCTCAATAACCACTTGATCCTTAGGGTCGATGGTCAAACGAGCCACGATGTCGACGGCTTGTTGTGTACCACTGACAATCATCACTTGATCGGCATCGCAATGAACACCTCGATAGGCTTTGACGTATTCGGCGATCGCTTCACGGAGTGGCTGGCAACCCTCGGGCACACCATAGGAAAGGTTTTCAAGCGACATTTTACGCCAGCGCTGCCGACTGAGCCTGGCCCAGGTTTCAATCGGAAACTGATCCAGCGCCGGAACACCAGCCCGGAAAGGTATTAAGTCTTCTCTTTGGCCAATGAGTGTCGGATTTGTGTTCATTAAACTGGCGGCCTGTCCGGACAAGCTCAATTCGGAATTGACCAGTTGTTCGGGTTCGTGTTCCGGTGTGCGACAGTATTTGACAAGGCTCTGTTCTTCGGGCAGTTGATCGCAGACAAACGTGCCCTGCCCGACTGTGCCTCGCAGGTAACCCTCAGCCGTGAGTTGATCAAAGGCATTGAGCACAGTGGTGCGGGAAATGTTCAGGCTGTCAGCCAGTCCTCGAGTCGATGGCAGGCGGAATCCGTTGGCCAGTTGTCCAGAAAGAATCGCCGAACGTAGCGAGTCGTACAGCTGCAATGATAAGGATTCTTTCTTACGCCGGTTAAGACGAATAAATCCCAGCTCGAGAAAGGCCTCGTTCTTACCCATAAGTTGGCTCGAAAAATGGTATCTACAAAAACTTCGATAATGGATCTTGTTGAGATACCAATTTAATTGATATTTGTGAATGCGTCGACCAGAAATCTGACAATTAAACCTTTCGCTGGAAATGGGTATGAGCGAATCAAACGATTTTGAAACTACGGAAAGAAACCAGCTTAAACGGGTTGCCAAACGAGGGCACTACGATCGTGAAACCATTTACGGCTGTCTGGACGCGGCTTGGGTTTGCCATGTTGCTATTCAAACCAAGGCTGGTCCGACGGTGATTCCGATGTTGCATGCCAGGATGGGTGACCAGTTGCTGATTCACGGAGCAACTTCCAGTCGCTTGATGAAGCACCTGGGGTCGGGAGAGCCAGTCAGTATCACGACAACGGTTGTGGATGGCTTGGTTCTGGCGCGTTCGTTGTTTCACCATTCGATGAATTATCGTTCGGTTGTTTTGTTTGGCAGCGGCACTTTGTTGGAGTGCGAAGATGCGAAAACACAGGCTCTCAAAGCGATTTCGGACAAGGTGATGCCGGGCCGCTGGCGGGATGCTCGGGCGCCAAATGTCCAGGAATTGAAGGCCACTGCGGTTGTTGCGGTTTCATTGGAGTCAGCTTCCGCCAAAATTCGTTCGGGTGGTCCGGTCGATGATGATCAAGATATGGAGTTGAACGTTTGGGCTGGGCAGATTCCAATTCGAGAGATGATGGCCTCGCCAATTCAGGATCCAGTTCAGGATAAAGCAATCGGTTTGCCTGAGTACGTTAAGCAATTTATTCAACAGCGCGATTCGGATCCTTGCCGAAAGTAACAGAACAATGAATAAGAATAACAAGCAGTTGTGGTTAGTCGCCGCTTTCGCAGTTGTGTACATCGTTTGGGGTACGACCTATCTGGCGATGAAAATCGGCTTGGAAACGATACCGCCCTTCACGTTGGGGGCAATCCGGTATCTGGTCGCTGGGCTGGGAACCTTTGCGGTTCTGAGATTGATCGGAGTTGCCAATCCAAGTTTGCGGCAGTGGCGATCCGCTTCAATCGTGGGTCTGTTCCTGATGGTGGGCGGCAATGGACTGGTGATGGTGGCGATTGAGCATGGGCTGCCTTCCGGGATTGCAGCGGTGATTGTCGCCACGATGCCACTTTGGATGGTCGTGTTC
>CAZOXC010000521.1:0-3323 GCA_964583205.1 uncultured Pirellulaceae bacterium
GTGGCGAGTTTCGTCGAGTCGGTGAACGAGAAGTGCCATGGCCGGCTTTCGTTGTTTCTGTGCGCAGCGAATTGCTGGAATCTCATGGTCAGCCCATTCGCAGCATGTTGGAAATCGTTGACAAGTACTGTCGGGATTTCAAACAAGATGCAAATTCGGTCGAAGAAGTGACAGCCAGGTTTCAGATTCAACCCGACGATGCTCGAGCCTGGTTTGATCACGTGTGCTGGGAATCGGGCTTTGATCGACCCGATGAAACCATCGTGAACCTGATCAATTACCTGGAACAGGTTAATTTGATCGAACCAGCCAATTCCGGCCCCGATGACGTTTGGTACGAACTGCCGGCTGGTTAAATGGTCAAGAATCTGGAGCAGCCACGTTGTTGGTTGTCCGGCGCTGGCTGTGGACTCTATTGGGCCTTGGAGTTGTCGGCGCTAAAACGCTCGAGCCACCATTCGGCAATCCGCTGTACGATTTGTTGGCGGTTTTGAGTTAGCCGAAATGTGTGCTCGCAGTTTTCCAGATAATCAACCTGAACTTGATCGCTGGGCGTGATCCCGAACATTTCACGAAATTGTTGTCGGCCCGAAATGTCGTCGTAACCTTCGGTATATGTGAACAACATTTGCATACCTCGATCGATCATGGACTTGATTTCAGCAGCCGTTTGTTCAACAGAACTGTCGTTTACAAAAAACTCTTCTTCACCCAGCAGATCGCCTTGTTGTTTATCGGAGCGAGGTTGTTCGGCCGTCAGTCGCCGTTTGAGCGCGTTGCGCCAGGGTCGCAATCGAGAGATCCTTTGCCATAGCAATCGGCGGTAATAACCGGAAGTTCGATAGACAATACCGTCCAGAAACACAGCCCCGGCAACTCGATCGTCCGCCAGAGCAGTGTGATGCGCGTTGAATGCACCGCTGCACAACCCGATCAATACAAACTGGTCCGTGCCGAAGCGGTTTTGCAGGAAGTCCATTGCCTCGCGCAAATCCAGGACAGCCCGGCTTTCATGTTCGGCAACCTGTCTCCGCACAGAGCTCTCGCCGAGACCGGAAATGTCCAGCCGCAGGCTGGCGATACCCCGTTTGGCAAACTCCCGCGCCAGGTCCACGTGCAGTCGAAAAGGGCCCACTCGATGGACGATACCCGCATTCAACAAAATTGGTACCGGGCCGGCATGCACGGAATCATTCGGTGAAGAAAAGACTCCGGTCAAATCTGCACCATCACCAAACTGAACGATGGTTTCTTTGTAGCGCTCCGTCCCAAGTTGGTTCAGTGGCTGTATCATCCCGACACCTCCGCCAGTTGCGAATTATCCAATGCACCGAATTTCTCAAGACGGTTGAACATGTCGTCAATCATCGATGTAATCAGACGAGTCGTTTGTGGTCGCAGCCAGGCTGATTCCAGTGATTCAAATCGAGTCCAGTCATACTCGTCATTGACTCCAATAGCTTTTTGCAGACTCGGCTCTGAATGATTGAACCGGGCAAGCCTGGATTCCAAATCGATAATGAGTTGAGGCAGATTACATTCATCACAAGCAAACTTGAGCTTCTCGATTTCAACAAGTGCCCGTCGATGATAAACGGTGCCTAGAATTTCTTCACTGGTGTTGTCATTGATGGTCCTTGTCGGCCGATACCATAGATCCGTCATCTGGCGATGGATCCGTCGCAGTTCCTGAAGGTAGACCGAGCCGCAGGTTACAGGTTCCCAGGCGACGATCGAATGAACGGCGGGGTGATCCAGTGCCACATTCATTGCCAGCGTTCCACCCAGCCTCAAGCCTATCAACATCACCTTGTCGACACCGACCGTTGTTTGCAGCCAGTTGGCAGCGAGATCGATATCGCGCTCCCACAAACTCAGCGAGTCAATATCCTGAGGCGAACCGTACGAGTCGCCATGTCCGGCAAAATCAAATCGCAGAACATGAATGTTTTTTCGAGCGAGCTGTTTGGCCAGCAGTCGCAGGCCCCAGTTGGTGCGAATGTATTCTTGCCCGATTGGCGGACAGATGACTGCAGCCCGCACCGGCCCGACAGCTCGACGAGCTTCGTGGTGTACGCCCAGCAACTGAGCATTCTCGGATCCAAAAAAGAATGGAGTCATCAGTCCCAGAACCCTCGCAAAAGTTTGCCAGTCAGAGTTGGTCGTTGAGTTTGATCGGGAGCGGCGGGCGTTTCTGTCTTGGCTGCCGGTAAGTCGTCGGATGACGGGGCTGCGGTTGATTTCTGCGGACCATTGTCGAGGTCAACGGACAAGTCGGCCGAGCCGAGTTTGCTCGCCAGTTGCTGCAGCGTACTCACCAGAAAATCCTGCGGACTCAGTTTGACTTGCGTATCCTCGAGTACACAGGCGATCATTTTCATGACCAGCAATGAATGGCCACCGATATCAAAGAAGGTATCTTCAACGGCAATGTCGTCGAATTCCAGCGCCTCTTCCCAAAGCTTGATCAAGTAGGATTCAGCGGGCGACAGAACGGGTTCGATCTTGTTTTCGGTGGACCGAGATTCAGGTTGAACAGTCTGGTTGTTTGGCTGTGGGAGTTGTTTGTAGTCGATCTTTCCATTGTTGGTTTGCGGCATCGATGTCAATGTCACAAAGTGCTGAGGGATCATGTATGGCGGCAACGAATTGCGTAGATGGTTTCGCAGATCGCCGGGCGAAGCAGTGGCTCCAGGTTCTTCGACGAGGTAGGCAACCAGCCGTGTATCTCCAGGTGAGTCTTCTCGGACGATGACGACGGTTTGCCGGATAGCGGAGTGCGATTTCAATGATTGTTCGATTTCGCCAAGTTCGATTCGATATCCTCGAACTTTGACCTGTTTGTCATTGCGCCTCAGGAATTCGATGTTTCCGTTGAAATGGAAACGAGCGAGATCGCCAGTCTTATAAAGCCGATCATTCATGTAGGAAGTAAATGGATTTCGATAACGGTTTTCCACGAACCGTTCATCGGTAAGATCCTGCCGTCCCAGGTATCCGGTAGTCACTCCGGCGCCGCCGATATGAATTTCTCCATCACAGCCGGGAGAGACTTCGTTCCCCTCGGGATCAAGCACATAAATTTGCGTATTGCCGACCGGACGTCCGATCAGGATCTGGTTTTCATCGGTCACTTGAAAAGCCGCCGACCATACGGTTGTCTCGGTAGGGCCATACATGTTCCAAAGTTGACTACATCTGTCGAGCAAGGGTCGGACCAGGTCCCCAGGCATCGGCTCGCCACCGCACAGGATGCGCATATCCTGTTTTCCCTGCCAGCCGGATTGAATCAACAATCTCCAGGTCGCCGGAGTTGCCTGCAT
>CAZOXC010000522.1:0-3321 GCA_964583205.1 uncultured Pirellulaceae bacterium
TCATTGATCTCGCTGACACTCATGGGGCCCTTCATCAGCAGTTCCACAACTGCCAATCGAGTATCGTCTGCCAGCACTTTCAATACGCTTGCACAATCATCGGCTGCCGCTGGTACCAAGTCCAATTTTGTTGTGTTTTTATTCATATGAACAACCATTCAATTGAATTTAGCCGCGAGCATAAATTGCCGCAATTGTGATCGTCCCCAATAACCCTGCTTTTTGCCGGTTTTATTGTCTGGCAGTGCGAGACTTAACAGGACAAACTACAGAATTTACCCAGAAAGGCCAATAAAGAATGGCTGCAAACTGCATGCACCCAACCGTTTTTGGCGGGCAAGTCGTCGCAGGTTGGCTTGGAAGTTGTGATATTCAGCTGCAAGAAACGTTCAGCCGAATTTTCTATTGTCGAGCCGCTTTGAATTTCGGATTCGGTGACATCATGACTGCTCTGGTTTCTTCCTGGAACGATTTCAATTTGGCTTTGAGAGCGTCCGCCGTTTCAGTTGCCGCCGCATCGCCAATCAAGTCACGTTGTTCGCCGATATCGTGCTGCAAATCGTACAATTCGTAGGATTCGGTTTCGAAGCGATAGATCAGCTTCCATTTCCCGTCACGAACCGCTGCAGCGGGTGGTCCACCTTGATTTCCGTAATGTGGGAAGTGCCAGAAAATTGGACCTCGATCCATCTCTTCGCCTTTGAGTAAGGGAACAAGGCTCTTGCCATCGAGATGTTGTTCAGGCTTGCTTGGCAGTCCAGCCATTTCCAACAAGGTTGGATAGAAGTCGGTGCTGGTTACTGGTGTTTCACAAACGGATCCTGCTTCTGTGGTACCGGGCCAGACAATCAGCATCGGTTCACGAATACCGCCTTCATAAATCCAGCCCTTGCCTGCTCGCAAGGGCAAGTTGGAAGTTGGATGACCTTCGGACGTTGACAAGCCGCCGTTGTCGCTCATGAAAACGATCGCGGTGTTTTCTTTGAGGCCCAGTTCATCGAGTTTGTCCATGACCGTTCCCACAGCCTGATCCATGGCCTCGACCATTCCGGCATAGACCGCATGTTGTTGAACCAATCGCGACTTGCGAGCGCCTTCCTTGCCCCAGATTTCTCCATCGAATTCCATTGCCGCCCATTTGTCTTCGTACTTTTTCTTCAAGTCCTCGCGGCTGATCAATGGTGTGTGGACTGAATAAAATGACAGATAGGCCAGGAAAGGTTCGTCCTGGTTTTCTTCGATGAAGGCGGCGGTTTCCTGAGCCAGTCGATCGGGCAGATGCTCGCCATCAGGTCCATCGGTCAAGCGAGGATTGTTGTAGGGAGAAAAGTACTTCTTGCCTCCGTAGGGTCCGCCCTTTTCGATTCCGCCTTTATTGACATCGAAGCCCTGGTGTTCGGGAAAGAACCCATCGATACCCAGGTGCCATTTGCCGGCAAAAAACGTGTGATAACCGGCTTCTTTAAATGCCTCAGCCAAAGTCACTTCTTTCAAAGGCATGTTGGGTACGTAGGCTGCGGGTAGCAAGGGGGTGTTGCGCTTCCAGCGAAGTGGTTGATTGCCACCACCCGGATTGATGAAAGTTGTGATGTTCAGTCGAGAGGGATATTTGCCTGTCATGATACTGGCTCGAGTCGGACTGCAGACCGGGCACGAGGCGTATCCATTGTTGAAGAACATTCCCGATTTGGCGATTTGATCGATGTTGGGCGTTTCGTAAAACGTCGAGCCATTGAAGCCGACATCTGCCCAGCCCAAGTCATCGACCAGGAAAAACACAACGTTGAGATGGTCCCGCTCGTTATTGGCCAACGCAGGCGTGGTGAAAGAAGAAATCAATAGAGCCAATAAAATAAATCTCATCTTCGTTTCCTGCAGGGAAGTTGGTTTTGTTGTCGCGTTTTGTTATCGCAAGTCGTGTTGACCGCGGCGATTGTGTGCGCCTGATCAACAAAGCAGAAGTGCTCTCGTTGTGATTTGCGATTGGTCGTGGCTTAATCAAACCACTCGTCGCCCCTCCATTGTACAAAGCCTTCGATAGCTTCGTACTCGGCTAATCCCAAAGCGTCATATAATCTGGAGGTTTCTGCGTTACGAGATTCGGCTCGTTGCCAGAATTCCCGGGCATCGTGGCCGGGGTACAGTGCCCGGTCTTTTTGAGATTCGTGTTTGAAGATGGCGGCTCGTTTTAACAGCACTTCATTCGGGCTCAAGGGAACTGCCATGTCGATCTCGTGTGGACTCCATTCCTGCCAGGCACCGCGGTAGAGCCAGACCACGCAATCCTTAAACCACTCGTCGTCCTGAATCTGACGGCAGGCTTTCAGGATTGCGGACAAGCAGACACGGTGGGTGCCGTGCGGATCACGTAAGTCACCGGCCGCATAAATTTGATGAGGCTGGATTTTTCGCAGCAGATCAATCGTGATTTGCACATCTTCGTCGGACAAGGGTCTCTTTTTGACCTTGCCGGTTTCATAGAAAGGCAAGTCCAGAAAGTGAAGTCGTTCGGCCGGTACGCCGCACAATCGAGTAGCGGCCCGCGCTTCGCCTCGTCGAATCAGACCTTTGATGGTTTGCACTTCGGGACTATCGACCTGCCCAGCCTGTTTGTTTTTCAGAAACTTCTCGACATGGTCATCCAGTTTTTCCCCTTTGTCGGTTGCCACATCGAATGCATGATTGTAGTCCGCCACGAATTCGCAAAACCGAATTGCGTCGTCATCGAATACTGCAATGTTGCCCGATGTCTGGTAGGCCACATGCACTTCGTGTTGATGATCAACCAGTCGGATTAAAGTTCCACCCATCGAGATCACATCGTCGTCAGGATGGGGCGAGAAAATCACAACTCGCTTGGGAAAAATCTCGTCGTGTGGACGATAGTAGTCGCCCGGTTGTTTCAAATTGTCCGGCTTGCCACCGGGCCAGCCAGTGATTGTCGATTGCAGGAAACGAAACGCATCGATGTTGATATCGTAGGCCGACCCACTTCGTTCGGCCAACAGATCCTGCAAACCGTTCTCGTTGTAGTCTTCATCAGTCAGTTTCAGAATCGGCTTTTCCAGTTTCTGTGCCAGCCAGAGTACCGCTTTTCTGGCAAGTGGCTCGTTCCAGTCGAGTCTCTCAACCAACCAGGGGCAATGTTTGCGCGTTAGAGATTCGGCTGCTGCTTTGTCGAGGAAGCATTTGGCGTTGGGATGATTCTGTAGAAAACTGGCCGAAATGCTCTGGGTCACCTGCCCTTCGATCGCCTCGCGAACGATCGGAGCCTTGTGCTCACCAAAAGCGATAATCAAAATCTCTCGAGCATTCAAAATG
>CAZOXC010000523.1:0-3319 GCA_964583205.1 uncultured Pirellulaceae bacterium
TGGCGTACAGCGTCCACTACTTGACCCAAGGTCAAGGGAGCATTTGAATCATTCATCAAATTGTGTCAGGAGTAAATCAAGGAAGTTCTGAGTCAAAAACACAACCTGAAAACTTCAAGGAGAAGTTGGGGCGGTTTTGGTTCTCGGGTCAGTCAGGACAGATTCCAGACTCGACAGATCCAGTTTATACGAAGGTTGCATAAACACAACAAAGATGACGAATTCATACCTGATTTTGCGGCACAAACCCGACTAATCCTGATAATCGTTATACACCAATTCCAGGATTCGATTTTACGGTCATCAAAACGACAGTGTGTGATTCTGACGGTAGACCAAAGTGCATTGTTGCATTCAATCTGAAATGGCGAGGGTTGCCACAGGAATAAAACCAGGCGAAATAACCAAGAGAGATAGTTCAGCGAATAAAGGTTGTTTCGCTGATACTCAAGTTAAACGTCAGGCAGTTGGCGATGAAAGCGAGCGGCTTTCTTGGGAGGCGGGGTCATGCCAGACTCCACCGACCAATCGTATCGCTCGTGATCATTGGCGTAGTACGTCAGCCAAATTTGTTCGTCAAAGACGGGGTCGATGCACTGCCAATGCAGATAGTTTCCCGACAGTGAAATTTGTTTTTCCTGCGCCGGCAGTATGTCCCGCAGAATCAGGCAATAGAGTTCACGGTCATTCAAATGTTCAGTGTTGGTCAGCAAAATATTCTTTTCGAATAGCCTGCCAATGACCTGGTGAAGTTGCTGATGGAGTGCCTCATCTCCCAGCGTCGCCGGATCCTGGAGCTTAAGCTCAGGTTGAAACCATTGACGGATTGGCAGCACTGGAGCTCGCTCCCAGGCCAGCATGGAAGCCAGAAATTCATTCTCCATGGCAGTCGGCATATGGGCTGTGTTCACCAGCGTTACTGATTCATCCATGAAGGGTTCAATTTCGTCTCGCAGACGCGCATTCAGCACGATCTGATCGACATCATCAAGTTTGTTCAGGTCCAATTCCATCTGATTTGTTTTGGGTATCTCGCCAAGTTGTTTGCGCCGACCACCGACGTTTATTTGACTTTAACAAGGCCATATTTGTCGACAAGCCTGTCTTTAATTAATCAAATAACATTTTGACAATTGGCAAATTACGTACTGCTACGACCAGCAAATTCGTCGGTTTTGCTGGCGGTAAAACTTGACTTGAACGCGTAGTTCGCGCAACCGTTAAAGTTTGATTTATGCCAGCACGAATAACCCACCAGATTAGAAGGAGCGCTTACTGGCCCAAGTCCGCGCCAATCCTTAAATCGAAAATAATCGGTCGGTGATCTGAGCCCATGTTGGGGCCAATACTGAAGCTCTGTGTCCTGATTGAATTGCTGGTAAGTAGATGATCGATTCGAATCCCACCCAGCAATGAGGGGAACAGGTGCCAGGTCGGGCGAACACCGAATCCCAGCGAGGCATCGTGCAATTCTCCCTTGTCACACAGTTCGCTGAATAATGGTGACCAGGGAACCAGATTGAAGTCGCCCGTAAGAATGCGAGGCCCGTCGCTTCCCAGTGCTTGTAGCGCGTTTTCCAGGTTGGTTCTGCGAGATCGATATCGCGTTGAATTCAATGGTGGACAAGGATGGGTTGCTACCAAAGTCGTCGGTCCATCCTGCGTGTTGATCCGAGCCTTGATCATTGGATAATGCTGGCCATCACCCTCCAGTACTTCAATCGACTCGCAAGGAATTCTGGAAAACATCGCCAAGCCGAAGTTGCTGTTCCTGGGCTCGATTTTGAAATAAGGGTACTCGGCGGAGAGCCGTTCCAACTCGTCGGCCCAATCCTGATTGACTTCCAAAATGGCGATCACATCGGGTGTCTGGTCCTGGATCCAAGTAATGACTTCGTCGTAGTTGCTGTTCGAACTCAACACATTGAATGTCAAAAAACGGACAGAAGACGATGGGTTTTGAGTCGTTGTTTCCCCACCTCCATAAGGCCGGTAATAATTGGCGACTGGAATCGCGTTGAGCAGCAACAGGACGAAAGCGACAATTGCCAATTTGGGCCGCCATGTCATTAACGATAGCGAGAGTGCGGCCAGGCAGACAATTAAGTATTGAACTCGAGGACAGTTGGCCAGATCAAATATCCAATGAGTGTTGCCGAATAGCCCAAGTAGATTGGCGATCGCGACAGAAGCCAAGGCCATTATATTAAGCAAAAGCAGCAGTCGCGAACCACCTTGATTGGAATCGGGTACATCCGAATTGAATTCATCGGCCGAGTTATTCACGTTCGCTTGACTACTTTTTAAATCCCAATTTCATTTGCGGATCGTTCACTTCCGCTGTGGGATTCAATTCGCGAAACATCAAACTGGGTTGGACGTCCTGATTGTTTTGGTACTTGTCACTTCGGTACTCGACAATGTCGCCGCAGATTTGATGATAGAAAATCTGGCAAATCGGAACTCGAGGATAAATCCGAACTGGCTGCACTGCGAACATTTCAAGTGTCCAGTATCCGCAAAATCCGACGTCTCCAAAACCGGCAGTCACGTGCACAAACAGACCCAGGCGTCCAATCGAAGAACGGCCTTCAATCATCGGTACCAGATTGTGAGTCTCGGTTCGCTCCAGCGTGCGTCCCAGATAGAGTTTATTTGGCTGCAGAACCAACCCTTCTTCCGGAACCGTCAGCCGGCGGACTCGGTTGCATTTCCGCATATCCAGCACGACCTCTTCATAGGTCATCAATTCCGGGTGCAGGGACAGGTTGTAGCTGTTCGGATTGATATTTACCGGATCAAAAGGGTCGATTTCGATATCGGATCCCAGACTCCTGCGAATTTCTTCGCCAGACAAAATCATCAGTCGCCCACATCCATCAAATATTGCGTCCAGTCAATTGTTCGAATGATGAAGATAGCTCGCCATCCCCATCAAGATTCTGTTGTTAAACAATAAATATGTCAAGTAACTCAAAGCGGTTGGGAAACACACGATTTCCTGTGCTTTTCTTGAGCCAGTCAGGTTTTGTTGACCGAACTGTTAAATTGGTTGATAATTCATCTGCCGTTTTTATCAAATGCAATCTGCGGCTCTGAGTTTGATCCTCCAGCTTAACAAGGCAATTCAAAATATGAGTTATGTAAATCCTAAGGAAAGTCCTTACTCGCAATTTTCAACCGTCGCCAACGCAGACCTCACAGATCGCCTTGGTTTTATTCGGCGAACCTATTTTCATCTCGCCGGGGCAGTCATTGCTTTGATTTTGATCGAATATGCTTTGATGACGATGTTCTCGAATCAGCTCGAGACATTTAC
>CAZOXC010000524.1:0-3318 GCA_964583205.1 uncultured Pirellulaceae bacterium
GTCCAAGTGAGTGCGAAAGCAATTCGGCAGCGCAACGAGCGATCAAATATTTGACTGGGGACGATTTTCCTATCGACGATGTGCGTTACATGGATCTGCGGCAAAGCATGAACAACGGTGGCGGACCTGCCTGCCTGAGGTTGCGAGTCGTGCTAACGGATGCCGAGGCCGCAGCGATTCACCCTGGAGTTGTGTTTGACGAGCGACTTTACGAGCGCCTGGTTGAATGGGTGACCGAGAATTATCGTGAGTCACTTGCGAGTGATGATTTGAAAGATACAACGTTGCTTGAAGAATCCAGAAACGCCATTGAATCATTGGCCGGAATTCTGGAGATACCGCTGGAAATCCTGACGGCCTGACCAGTTTTATCCTCGCATTGAATCGATTCAGGAAGTTGACTGGTCATTGTCGGGCGAATGTTCGCCTTTCCAGCGTGCCGAGTTTCCGGCGATGAATTGCCGCCAGCTTTCCAGTTGCTCTTCGGTCAACATATTGGGCCGGTCGATTTTGTAACGGAAAGGTTTCGTGGTTCCGCCGACTTTGACAGCGACCGTAAGGCGCCCGTTCGAGTTGTAGCCAAATTCAACTTCGATAGGCGTGCCGACCGGAAGGCTTTCGGGCAGGTTCCAAATCGAGCACTTGCCAACCAGCGCACAATCGTCCGGATTAGTTGACTCGCCCTCCACGACGGTGACTTTGATCGACTCCTGGTCGACACGGTGTGTTTTGAAGGTGCGGCGTCCGACACATGGAATCGGCGTATTGCGAGGGATGATCTGGACCACTTCGGATTCTCCAGTGCCGACTCGGTTGGCCACGATGCCCAGCGAATGCGAGTTGACGTTTTTGACCTGGGGAACTCGAGTTTGTATGGGGAAATGTTGTTTGACGATCCCCGCTTTGATTGCCGCGCCGTGCGCCACAGCCTCGTCGGGAGAAATGTCGGTTTGAGGTTGTTTGCCAGTCAGTTCCTGCAACATGTTGCGAACCGTTGGCATCCGAGTACTGCCGCCCACCAGCAGCACGGTGTTCACATCGCTCCATTGCTTACCGGAGGCTTTGAGAGTCTGCCGAGTTGTAAACGCAGTTCGCTCCAACAGGTCGGCGGTCATCTCGGTAAACGCCTCCTGGGTGACAGCCTTCTTGACAGTCAATCCGTTGAAAGTGCAGCGGATGTTGACTGTGTTCCGCACGGATAGTGATTCTTTTGCGTTCTGGCAATCGCGCAGAAGTTGCCCATACGCGTCCGGGTCGGTGCGAGGGTCGGAACCAAAATTTCGAATAAACCCTTCGGCAACAAAGTTCACCAGTCGCATGTCCCAGTCGTGGCCACCCAGTTGAATATCGCCATCGGTCGCGATCGTTCGAAAGCCGTCCTTGTCGACTTCCATGATCGTGACATCAAAAGTACCACCACCCAAATCGTAAACCAGAAAAGTCTGGGGTTGAGTGAATTCGCCGGTTTGTTCCAGCCAGCCTTTTTGGTAGCCATAAGCGATTGCTGCGGCGGTTGGTTCGTTGATGATCTCCAGCACGTTGAGGCCCGCGATGAACCCGGCGTCCATGGTTGCCTTGCGACGAGTCTCATCGAAGTAAGCGGGAACGGTGATCACGGCATCCGAGATCGGTCCGATCAACTCGGCGGCGTCCTCGACGATCTTTTTGAGAACCCAGGCTTGTAGAACTTCCGGTGGGTAGCGCCGTCCATTGATGGCCTTGTCCAGAACTCGCTGTCCCATCGAACGCTTGGGGCACTGAATGACATTGTTCAGGTCCGTAGCGAGCGCTTTGAGTGCTTCTTTGCCGGCGATCACTTCTTCGCCTTCAAATAGCAGAACGCTGGGCGTGAGTAATTCGCCTTCCGAGTTTTGCAGCGATTCCGGTTTTCCCGAGTCGTTGATCCTGGCCGCAACAGAATAAGTTGTGCCCAGGTCGATACCGATCGTTTGGCCGTCTGTTTTTGGATCTGACAATGGTGCCTCAATAAAAATGCCTTCGGATCCAGTTTAGTCAGCCAACTGAATTTTGTTAACGAAGTCTATTGAGTGCCGGAGTTGATTTAAAGCCTGACGGGCCTGTCAGTTTTGCGGTTTGGCCAATAAATCTGGTTTGGGGAACAGGTAACGCCAGAGAAATTAATTCTCCAATCGGGCTCGATTAAAGCCGATGACGAGTTATGCATGGATGGGTAATGTTCCCACACGGATGGTTTGTCACCTCATTTCCCCCCGAGGACAAACCCGATAATGTTTGATTTTTCTCACTCTTTTCTGGTAGTCACTTTTGTGATTATGTGGGGCATGATTGCGCAATTTGCGTTTATCAAGTCTCCTTCAAACCAACAGGATTTCTGTACTGATCCCGATCCCGGAGAATTCAACGAGTTGTAGCCGGAATCCGGATTTAGGTTATTTACAAACCAGAAAAGCCATCAGCTTCGGCCTGACAGGGTTGAGATCGTGGTTCGCTTCAAAGGTCACCGTGCCTTTTTGAATGTGCTTTGTTATGCTTGGGTATGTCCAGTTTGCAAAGATGTGAAGCTGCGACCATGAATTGACTCTTAGGCGCGATAAAAATCCGGAATTTCAGAACTCCGGCTTACTGGCAAGTGACCGATCCAGACCCATCAAAAATTACAGATCAAGGATCATTGCGTTCCGGCAATTGGGACGCGAGGGAGCGGAACGTCGAGTCGGGTTCACCAGTTGAACTTGGGCAGCCGCGTCGTCGTCGGATAAAGGTCCCGATTATTTTGTTTCTGTTGACTTGTTTGTCAACGTTTTGGGTTGGCGTAACCGAATGGCGTCCGATCATTTCGATATTGCATGTGGGCGAGTCCTTCATGGTGGGCTCAGGCGATTTAATGCCGATACGTCAGTTGATAGTTGAAAACTGGCAACAAGGGCTCATTTATATGGGCTGCGTTCTGGCGATCCTTCTTGTGCATGAGATGGGCCACTTTGTTGCGACACTGATTTATCGAGTGCCGGCAACAGTCCCAATTTTCCTTCCCTTTCCGCTGAACCCGATTGGTACGTTTGGTGCGGTGATTGGAATGCAGGCCAACATCGCGGATCGCAAACAGATTTTTGATATTGGAATTGCCGGACCTCTGGCTGGATTGGTGGTGGCGATTCCCTTGTGCGTATTCGGTGTGATGCAATTGGATATGAGTGCCAAAGGCGCCGGTCAAATTGCTTTCGAGTGCCCGTTGTTAATGAAATGGATGATCGGCTGGATGCAGATCGAAGGCTATCAGCCAGGGCAGGGCATCTGGCCGCAACAGATTAACCCGATGCTGGCCGCCGCCTGGGT
>CAZOXC010000525.1:0-3316 GCA_964583205.1 uncultured Pirellulaceae bacterium
CCGGTGTATTGCTCAATCGATAAATCGCGGTCCGCATCTGGCTGGTAACATCTTCATCAAGTCGTATCAGCAAGTCTTCGACCACTTGCAGACTACCGGCGGTACCGGACACGATAATACTGTTGGTTCTGGGCTCAATACCGAACCTCAAGTCGACCAGGTTGGTACTTTCAGTGGCCGACGCATTCTGCAATGGCAGGTTGCTCAAGTTCGCGTTGTTCCCCAGGGCGCCGCCGCCCACGTTATTCTGGGTTCCAAACAATGCCTGGAACATATCCAGCAGAGTTTGAGCGTCACCGTTTTGAACTGTAAATACTTTGAGCAGAGTTTCTGCATTTGGAATCGTATCCAGCCGGCTGACTAATTCCTCAACCAGATCCATCGACGTTGGCGGGCCGGTTACGATCAGCGAGTTACTGTTGGACTCGGCAGTGACCCGAACATCGTACAGGATGCCGGATTGAATTAACTGGCCGTCCCGGTCAAGCATCTTGAGCTGTAGTCGAGCCGATCGTAAATGAGCCTGGGCATTCGCATTGAACTGCGTGGCCTGCAGACCCGCTCCACCAAAGCCAGCCTGTGGGCTGAACCCTGCACCAGCTCCATCCAGTTGGCCATTGATGGCATCCTGGATAGCCGTCTGCAAGTCGGCCGCGATGGCATTTTTCAAGCGAATGATTCGCACTTCGTTGACTGCATTGCTGGATTCAACATCCCACTCGGCCAGCAATTGTTCGACGATCCTGACCGACGCTGCACTGCCTTTGACGACCAGCGAGTTACTGCGGTAATCGCTGACGATAGAAACAGGTTCGATCGGTGGAGCGTTATCGACGTTCAAATCGACCGTCAGGAAATATTCATCAAGTCGATTTTTGGCGTCAAAGGATGACATGTGTTGCAATTTAAAAGTTTGGAAATCAGCAGCTCCGCCATCGGGCACTTCCGCTTGTGCGTCAAGCTGATCAATCAGCTTGCTTGCCGCCTCAATCGCGTCAGGTTGGCCGATCAGAAACAACCGCTCGGGCTGCGACAATGGCGTAATACTGATCGGTCCCAGCAAATCCTCAAACATTTCTCCGTAAGCCGCCTGAACCTGGTTCTCCAAACGAACCGAGTTCGAATTCTTGAGAGCAACCGTCGACATTTCGGGCTGATTCTGCACCGACGTCTCGGTGATGCTCTCGATAAACTTCTTGACTTTCGCAACGTCGTCCGCAGGACCTCGCAGAATAATCGCATTGAGCCCTTCGATGAATTCGAAAGTGACAGTTCCCTTCAGCAGAACAGATTCTTGTCCTGCATCCTGAGATAGCGGAATGGTCGCTACTGCCTCGCGATCATCCTGAGGTTCCTGGGGCTGAAAACGCGAATTGGAACTCGCGGATTCAATGTAAGCTACTGCTTGTTTAACAAATTGCGGTTCGGTGTTTCCGTACCCGACCAGAGTGACCTGCTGGTGGCCGGCAAAGCGATCCACGGGTTGATCAATCGCCTGAATGGCTGACTGCCAGTTTCCGCGAAGTTCTTCAGGACCGATGTAGCTGACAGATGCTTGCGGTCGATCGACGATCATCAATGGAGCCATACGTCCACGGAAAGGCAAACTCACTTGAATTTTTGCGCCTTGTTCGTCCAGCAATTCCGCTCGCAAACGGTCGCCCCAGGTATTAACAATGTCTTGCTCGAATTGATTCATCGACTTGTGAACCACTCGATGGCTTCCCGAGAAATTCTCTGACGAGAACGATGAATGGCTGGTCGACGTGTAGAAAACTTCCGGCTCCGAATTCACACTCCCAGTGGAACTCTCACCGTAGTGCGTCGAATGAGTCTCCGTCGCTGGTGTACCGGGAAAACTGGACGTACGCATTTCTTCGTTCGGTGAACCCGCAAGTACGGCGGCCGAGGTGTCAAACTTAGACCTTCGTTCTCCGTCCTGATTTTGCTGTGCAATTACAGAAATCCCAATTAGCGAGCAAATACAAATACCGATTGTCGCTACCGCTGGGCGACTGATAATTGCTCGTCTCAGTTGCGAAGTTGATTTAGTCATCTTGGGTCACTTGCCTTCAGTGTTTACAAGTCGTAACGAGTATTGATCTCATCTTCCGTGATCGGTACCGCTACAATAGATATAGATGTTTTTTTCGGACTAACTCATATAACCCCGATCTTTTACCAATTGCCAAAACTCTCTGGTTGGATATTTTGGCTAGCGTTTTTGCGATAATTCTGGCGAAAACCACCATAATTCGAGGGAGAAAGGTCATGGTGAATTTTCCAACTCTCAGCTATCATTGGGTTTGGACACCATATCGGCCACTTTGTGAACAAGACTCTGCTATGGCCAAAGAAAAGGCACCGTGAACTCGCAACATTCATCAGATTTCGAAGAAAACCCGGCGAAAATGTTCGTCGGGCTGTTCGTGCTTATCTTGGTGCTGGCCGGCGGATTTTTTTTAGTCCGAGTGTTCACAGCTTCCGATGATGCGACTGGCGGTTCCTCGCAACAACGGACCTCTGTGCATCAAAGTGATTCAGCGCGGGATGTCGACGGCAATTTCTTGAATACCCCGATCGGATTCAACGAGACTGAGATCCCTGAACCCGATGTGATAGAAGGGACAATTTTCGACGAGAACCAATTGCTCAACGATCGGTAGCAAACCTGCCTGTAATCCTGCTGCCCGATTACGTTTGAATTCGATGGAATCGTTGCCGCAAAGGCGCAGGAACAGGACGATACTGGCACTCAATGCAGGATTATCTTATCCTGACTATCTGAATTTGATCGAAAAGTTCTTTGATTTTTGTAGGTGAAACATGCCTTTTGAACTCCCCAATCTTCCTTACGAACACAACGCTCTGGAACCGCACATTGATGCCAGAACCATGGAGATCCATCACTCCAAGCATCATGCTGGCTATGTCGCCAAACTCAACGCTGCCGTGGCGGGCACCGAATATGAAAACAAATCGCTGGATGAATTAATCTCGAACCTGGCCGCGTTGCCAGACAACGTTCGTGGCGCAGTTCAAAACAATGGTGGTGGTCACTCCAATCACAGTTTGTTTTGGAGCATTCTCTCGACTGAGGGCGGTGGAGAACCCGACGGTGAACTTGCCGACGCTATCAACGCTACGTTTGGCAGTTTTGAGGAATTCAAGTCTCAATTTTCTGCAGCTGCAGGAACTCGGTTTGGCAGTGGTTGGGCTTGGTTGTCAGTCGACAACGGCAATCTGATTGTGGAAAGTACAGCCAATCAAGATTCGCCGATCATGCAGGGTCGAACACCGATTCTGGGATTGGATG
>CAZOXC010000526.1:0-3310 GCA_964583205.1 uncultured Pirellulaceae bacterium
GTCGTCAGTCGCTCGTCATGAAATACAACTGGCGATGCGGTGACATCAGACAGCCATTTCCCAAACGCCCGCGCTTGACCCGATTTTTGACTTTCGTCCCCGCTCATATGTAACGGCAACCCAATCACCCAGCCCACAATTGCCTCCTGCCTGGCCAGTTCTATAAAGTATTGGGCATCCAGTTTTTCTGAGCGGCGAGTATAAACTTCCAGCGGACTGGCGATCGATTGAGTCTGATCGCATATCGCAACACCGACCCTCACCGTGCCAAAATCAATACCGCCCAGACGACCTGTTTCAGGAATTTCCATGCCTGGATCGTATCAAAGCCATTCCGCCAACAGCAAGCCTACAGGTAATCTTCCCAGCCCAGCTCTTCCAGTTTTTCAACCACCTGGCGAATTGCTGATTCGTCATTACGGTTGGCAACCAGCGTGGCATCTGGCGTATGCACGACGATAAAATTATCGACGCCCAACGTGACAACCAGATGCTGGGAGTCCGAGCGGACGATTGAATTGGAAGTTTCCAATGCCAGATGTTTACCAACAAACGTATTCCCGTCTTTGGAACGTCCTGAAAGCCGAGGCAGGGAAGACCAGTTTCCGACATCATCCCAATCGAATGGAGCCTCTACAACGCTGACATTTTCGTGCTTTTCCATCACAGCGAAGTCGATCGACTTGCCCTTGATTTGCTCGAACTCTTTACGAAAACAGTCATCGAACGAATTCGTGCCCCAGGACGAGCCGATCGCGTCAATATGCCCGAACATCGTTGGCTCATATTTTTCTAGCGCATCCAGAATGACCTTGGCCTTCCAAACGAATATACCCGAATTCCAATAAAATCTACCGCTGTCGACAAACTCTTGGGCCGTAACCAGATCAGGCTTCTCGCGAAATCGACTTACTGAAAACGAGCTCTCGCTGGCGCCGCTGATCTCTTCACCACGCTCGATATACCCAAACACCTGCGCCGGGTAAGTCGGCTTGATACCAAAAGTGACAATTCGAGTCGGATCCTGGTTGATCAAGTCGGTCGCACAGTTCACCGCGGCATGAAACTTCTCATGCGACTTGATAACATGATCTGCCGGCATCACCAGCATGATTCCTTCTTCATCCTGCTTGGCGATAATACGGGCCGCGACACCGATGCAGGCCGCCGTGTCGCGTTTGAATGGCTCGCCAATCAGACATTGGGCAGGGATGTTAGGAATCTGTTTGCGAGTCTCTGCGACCAGTCGCTCGTTGGTCAAAATCAGAATCTGGTCAGACTGGCACAGGCCATCCAGACGATCAACGGTCGACTGCAACATCGAGCGTTTGCCAGCCAGATTCAAAAGCTGTTTGGGAAAAGTCTTTCGACTGGCCGGCCAGAAACGAGTGCCAGATCCGCCTGCCATGATTGTTGCATAAAGCATTGTGGGTCTCCTGGTCCGATCCATCGGACAATCAGTTAAAAAATCTCTGGTCAACGACTTCCGACAAGTCGGCAACTTTGTCTTTGAGTTCAGATGCGTTCAAGGCATACAGTGGACTAACTTCAACTTTCGTCTGATCATCCACTTTGACCTCTGCACTGTGCAGCCAGCGGCGGGCCTGATCCATCATCGCAGCCTGGACAGTTTCCGGAGTGTCGGATGGTGCGCCTGATGCGTTTTTCAGCGGAGCGAAAGCGTCGTTCGGATCGACTTCCACAACCAGGGCGCGTTCGGCCATCGGTAACAAGTCGAAAATAAACCGCTCGAATTTGAACGCATTGGGTTCTTGCGGATTGACTTGATTTCCCGATTCGTCAACGAAAGGCACCTTCTTACGGGCAACATGAAAGGGCAACGCTTCCGCATGGTCCGTCATACGTTTGAGAAAATCCAGATTGAAAACGTGAACGGCAATGCTGCCAGCCCACAGCTTCAAAGTTCCATCCGAATTGGTCTGCTGAGCAACGGTTTCCGGCAAGTCACTGTATTCGATGATCTGGGTCTTTCCATCGATTGCCACGATGTTACCCACTTTGTGCAACGCATCCCGCTTGGCACAGGCATGCAATGAAAATTCTGTGTCAGTGTGCAAGTGATAACCCAGGGTCAGTGGATCGCAAACTTGCACCATCGGATTGTCGACTTGCCAGTAAAACAACTTTTCGATGCCACGCTGGGCAAGCGTATCCAGGCAACCATTTTGATGCAGAGCCTGCAGCGTGCCGCCGTGACCGTTTGGCGCGGTGAATATTCTGTCTTTCGATTCCAGTAGAACCTTGCCGCTTTCCATCGACACAGCCGGCATTGTCCCCTGGCAAAAGACCTGAAAATTGTCAGGGCTGATTCCAAAGTTCTGATGCTCTTCCAGGTAGCGGACGGTTGCATCATGAGTGGCCGGGCTGGTCATTACCAACAAAGGAATTTGTGCACCGTAGTATTTCTCCAATGCCAGAATCTTTTCAAAGTGAATTTGAAAAAGCGTCCGGCCCGATAGAGGCCCAATCGGAAACATCCCCTTGGGGGCATCAAAACCCAGTCGAGTGCCCTGCCCTCCAGCAACCAGAATTGCGGCAACCTTGCCGGAAGAAATAAACTCTTCACCTATCTCAACTGCCTGGTCCCGGCTGATCGGTTCCTGCTGATCAAGCCGAATTGCGGGCGGCGGCTCAGCTCGCCCCGCCAGTTCGGCCCAATGGTCGTCACCATCTGCCTTGCCAGCCAAGTCAACCAACTGCTCAAAATCAATTTCCTCAATCTGATTCCGCAAAGACAGTTGGGCGGCAGTATCCAGCTCATCCCAGTATTTGATGAGGTGTTCCTGTCCGTAACTCGCCAGCAGCTCATGTAGCTCACTCATAAAGGTCTATTTCCATACCTGTGGGTCAAAATCATGCCGAGTTTTCATTTGAATAGGTGGCAACAATTTCCACAACCAGACCAATGGTTCCCAACTCCCTGCCCGGATCGATTCGAGCCGACAACTCAATTTTCGCGCCGAAGTTCTGACAATCCAGGACTCGACAAGTACTCTCGACATCACTGAGAACTTGCGCGTGAATTTCGGGCTTGCCAGGGAACGCCGGCCAGAACACCAGATGGATATTTTCCGTTACCAATTCTTTGTCTGAATCAAACCGGAAATAGGCCAGCAACTGCTCGTTACCGGCTTCATCAACAAACCGGGAAATCGATTGCTTGATCGTCGGGTTATCGAAGAAGGAGTCGGGCTGCTCGTTTTCTGACTCCAGATCATGAGCCGCTTCAAGTGCCTGTTCCAATTCGGCGAGAGTTTCGGGGTGGTCCATAAAGGGCCAATGCTAGAAG
>CAZOXC010000527.1:0-3308 GCA_964583205.1 uncultured Pirellulaceae bacterium
TTCTTCGGCTTCGTCCGACTGCTCAGTTCCGGTCGCCCGTTGAAATATCGCAATAATCAAACCGAACACCACAGAAAGCGGTTTGGCCAGCAACGTAATGAACCACCAGAACCGCCAGGTATAAAACAGGAAGGGTGCCGCAGCGACATTCAGAATCGCCAGAGGCAACCAGCTATTTGCAGCCAGCACCACAATCGAAATCATCACGACCGCGCCGACCACGTTACTGACCGTCAGGGTATCCGCAGAGAATCCCTCCCACAGCCACAACAATCCACAGATCAGGAAAACAACCAGCGAAACAATTTGCAGTGTTTCGGCACCCAGTGCAAGTTGCTCGCGGTGATCAATGATCCTTCCATAAACTCTCTCGCGCTTTTTGCGCTCGCACAATTCTTCCAGGTCGTGCCGAGCGAACTCGTAGAACGTTTTGGCGGCCGTAGCCGCAAAGGCGGACAACAACAGCGCAGCACCGGCCGTCAATAACAGGATCGTCGGGGTCATTCTTTCACCTGCCCCGACTCAGAAACGGGATCGACGATCACGCCCTCGACACCCAACAGCTTGAGAAACCGCTGCTCCTCGGCCCGCATCACGGCCGCCAATTCTTGACTGGTGTCATCGCGTCCAACCAAATGCAGCATCCCGTGAATTACATACAGTAACAATTCATCATCCGGCATGGTTCGATGTTGATCCGCCATTTGATGCGCCATCTCGACACTGACGATGATCTCGCCGTTCAAGAGTTGATCCGGAAGTTGCTTTTCCAAAACAAATGAAATCACGTCAGTTTCATAGTCATGATTCAGATACTTGTTGTTGATAGCATGGATCTGTTGGTTTCCCACCAGCGCGATACTGATGTCACCTCGCTGAAACCCATAATCGACCAAAACCAATCGCGCGGCTTCAGTGATCCGCTGCAACGGCACATCGAATTCCGGTTCATTATTGATTTCGATCGAGCCGCCAAAATCAGGCTGGCTGTTGACCGGGGTATTTGACTCGGGCATGGTACATCGCATTGAGCGATTTAATTAACTGACTTTCGATCGTGTGTAATTGTTTCAGGGTCAAGGCACATTCGTCAAACTGGCCATCTTCAAGTTTCTTTTTCAGTAGACCGCTGACCAGATTTTCAATGCGCGAAGGCGTCGGCTCGCGGAGTGTGCGAGTCGCGCTTTCCACACCATCTGCCAGCATCATCACTGCAGCTTCCGGCGTTTGAGGTTTGGGACCCGGGTAGCGAAAATTCGCCTCTTCGATGGTCGGCGAATTCTCATCGCCTTCACCTTCTCGTTGTTCATTCGCCTGATGGTAAAAATACTCGACCAACGTCGTGCCATGATGCTGCTCGATCAAATCAACAATCCGCTCGGGCAATTGATGTTTGCGAGCCATCTCGGCACCATCTTTAACGTGCGCGATGATCACCAACGTGCTCATTGTGGGAACCAGTTGATCGTGTTTGTTGTCACCCGACATCTGGTTTTCAATAAAGTATTCGGGCTTGCGCATTTTCCCGATGTCATGAAAATAAGCCGACACTCGACAAAGCAGACCATTGGCTCCAATCGATTCTGCAGCGGCCTCGGCAATCGAAGCAACGTTAATGCTGTGGTTGTAAGTTCCGGGTGCTCGTTGCACCAACTGCCGCAACAGCGGATGGTTCGCATCGCTCAGTTCAAGCAAACTGATGTCGGTCTCGAATCCGAATGTCTTTTCCAAAAACGGAAGCAACGCCGGCATCAACAGCCCGGCCAAAACGACTCCACTGGCGAACCAGGTCGCATCGAACAGCAGCTTCATCGTCCAGGGTTGACCCGTTAACAACTGAATGCCAATCGCCGTGGGCAAGGTGACTGCAGCAGCGACCAGGCCGATATAAACCAGTCGAGTTCGGTTGCGAATTCGGCCGCACAGTAAGCTGGCGGTCGCCGTCGCGGCCAACAAAATCACGAACTCGCTGATGCCGTATCCATGAGCCACAGAAAACATCAAACAGGCAATCACGTTTACGAACAGAGCCAATTCGCGGTTGTAGGCAATCGAGACCGTCATGGCGAACAGCGAAAAAGGAATCAATTCACTACGCCAGGAAACATTAATCGAGACCAGCCAGCCCACCAGCACGGTGATGGTCAGCAGCACAATCAACATCGCGAACTGCCAGTTTTCGGCAATCAACTGCCGTTCACGAACCGCCAGATAAAAACTCAGCAACAAAAACATCCCGCCGTACATACCCAGATGGGCGACAGAATAGACCAGGTGATCTGTGACCGTCATCTGATCAACGAACGCGCGATGCTCGGCCCTCAACAAGGTTACATCTTCGATGGTCAAAGGACTTCCGGCCTCAATGATGTGTGCCGTGTCCGGGTTCTCCAGCAAATCACCGGCCAGGAATTCTTCCTGGATCGTTTCCACTTCGTTTTCGGCGGCCAGGATCGATTTGTTGGTGTTGTCTTCGTCATATTCCAGAGTGACATTCAACCGACTCTGCAGCCAGTTGTTAAACATTTTGGCGATCGAATCGGTGTTATCAATCAGCGTCGATTCTTTAGCGAACTCGTCGATCAGCATTTGCTCCAGATCCGCTTTGACAGAAGCGATTCGCACCGATGAAACGTCGACTCGTCGAGAATCTTCAACGTTGTTGGTAGGGAACACCAGAATCTCTTCCATGCTTCCCTCGCCCAACTCGTGCTCCAGACCATCCAGTAGTCCATTGCGTTCGATGTCGCGAAGTGCAGTTGCCAGAGCCCGCTGAACCGAATCCAGAGACTCGTCTTTCGAGAGATTCGTCCGAAACTCTTCCAGCGAATTGCGCAGATCAAACTCGGAAAAATCCGTCCCGGAAGTTTGAAACGCACTCCAGTCCGCCAGATCGATTTCGTCCATCGTTTGCGACGTCAACTGAAAGACCTGATCCACCAGAGCCTGACGCGTATCTTCCAGGTCCTGGAACTTGTTTTCGTAGTAGCACAGCACATTTCTTCGAGCTCTTTGCCGAGCGCGAATCGTCGCCTCGCGATCATCGAACTTGAATGCCACACGAGCATGAACATTTCGAGTCGGCGCGATTCGTTCGCGAAATGGAAACGCAGGCGCCCAGCCACCCGTCATCAACCAGAGCGTCACCGCCGCCAGCAAACAAATCAAAAATCGGTTCCAGGTGTCCCGCTGGCGCAAGCGTTCCACGATCGCCTCGAATGGTGCACGAGGTGAGGGTACTGACCAGCGGTTTTCTTTGATTGATTGCGACATGCTGTCGATACATCAATAACGAATTTACTCGTTAT
>CAZOXC010000528.1:0-3307 GCA_964583205.1 uncultured Pirellulaceae bacterium
GGCCTACCTGTACAAAAATTCGGAAGATCGGCTTGCCGAAGAAACTTCCAGTCGCGAGTCTGAAAGACGTTAAACAGACGAACGCTAATCTATTTCCCGCTCCACCGGTCAAGCGCAGGCCGGTGGCTTTTTTATGCGCACTCCAGTTTCCTGCCGCCACAAAGAAACACTTGCCATTATTCGAATCGGCGGCTGGTTTTTTGTGTACTGATTTCGTAGCCTGTCTTCTGCAGACCAGCCTTGAAGAAAAGCGTAAACACTTATGGCCGACCAAGAAACAACCGTTCAGGAATTGAAACAGATTGTTCAACAATTCGTTACTGAACGTGACTGGAAACAATTTCACTCGCCAAAAAATCTTGGCATGTCAATGTCGATTGAGGTGGCCGAGCTGATGGAACATTATCAGTGGCTCACAACCGAACAGTCGTTGCAGGCTCATCACGATTCGGAAACGTGCACAGCCGTTAGCGAAGAACTGGCTGATGTATTGTGCTACGTGCTGGCTTTCGCCAACGAAACAGGAATCGATTTGTCTCAGGCGCTTCGCGACAAGATGGTCAAAAACCGAAAGAAGTATCCGGCCGAGGAATACCAGGGCCGGTACTAAAAATTGCATTGGCTGCACGACGACAGCGCTGTTAATTCTGCCGAGACTCGAGAAACTCGCGATCCGGCTGACACAACCGAGCAACAGTTACCTCGACAATTTCACCGTTGGCTTTTTGCAACCGGGCAACGCCATCTTTCATCGTCAAGAGTTTCGCCTGAATTGAAAACCGACCGTTGCTGCTGCGCCACTCCCGCAAATCAGTGGAGTCGGCAGAACCAGTGTCGGTAGACGAACTGGTCTCGGCAACCTGCAGAGACTCACCAGAAGCTTCAATCGCAGCGACCATCGATTTGACCCCGCCCATCCGCTGGATGGCTTTCAGCATTTTGCTGATTTCCGGGTTCAATGAAGCAATCTTGCTCAGTTGTTGATCGGCCAGCATGAATTTCTTGGTTGCATTTTTGAGCTCAGTCTCGTTTTCCAAACTGGACTCAACTTCCTTTTGAATCGTCTGCAATCGTTCAATGGATGTTTTACCCAGTTCACCCACCATCGCATCCAGCTTGAGAGGTGCCTGAGCAAAACTGCCAATGCCGCCCAGCGTTCCAACTCGCTTTGCCAATCGCAACGCTTTGGAAATCGCAGTCCAGTCATCGGCGGCGAGTGCGCTTTCCAGGGCGTCAAGCGCCTGGCTGGCGTCATTCAACTGCCTTTGGTTCAACATCGTTCCGGCAGAACCAAGCGACTCTCGCAACAGCGAGGGCAACTGATCGCCCGTCAGTGAACCCGACTTCCCGTAAATCTTCTCGTCATCAGCACGGAGGATCAACACGATTGGGATCGTGTCTCCTTCCGGGCGGTACTGACGATCCAACTCCGTCCAGTCAGAACTGGAAGTATCCACCTTGATCGGCACAAACTGTGCCGCGATTTGCGAGGTCACGTTTTCAGAGTTCAAACGTTCGATCAACCTCGCACAAGGCACTCAGCCCTCCCGACCGGCCACCGTAAGGATTGGCCGACCGGTTTCTCGAGCCAGCGCTCGAGCCTCAGCTAACGTAGCAATCTGGGCCGAGGCCTGGGTCGCCATTAAAAACAGGCAAGCCATTCCGGCCGTGCCAGTCAGGGTCAATTTTCGATTCATGGTAGATGCTTCCACTGTCAAACGCAGAATTTGTTTTGATTACAGGTTACCTCGCCGTTCCTGTTCCAGTTCCAGCGATTCAAACAAAGCCTTGAAATTTCCTTTACCGAAGGACTCGCTGCCACGACGACAAATAATTTCAAAGAACAGGGTCGGACGATCCTGCAGAGGTTTGGTGAAAATCTGCAACAGATAACCCTTGTCATCGCGGTCCACCAACACTCGCAAGTCCTTCACACGAGATTTATCTTCGGCGATTTCACCCACACGATCCCAAACCAGATCATAGTAGGTCTCCGGAATGTCCAGGAAATCGACTCCTCGTGTCCGCAGTTGACCAACACTGTTAATCTCGTCATCCGTCAGCAGGGCGATGTGCTGAATTCCGGGCGTGTCGTTGTGCCAGTCAAGGTATTCCTGTATCTGACTCTTGCGTTTACCTTCGGCAGGTTCATTGATCGGAATTTTGATCAGTTCGCGGCCCGAATCCATAACCTTGGACATCAGAGACGAGTACTCGGTGGAAATATCCTTGTCATCAAAATGTTTGAACAAATTGAATCCAAGGATCTCTGCGTACCAGTCACACCAGTAATCCATTTTGCCAAGCTCAACATTGGCGACACAGTGATCAACGTAAAACAAACCGCATTTGTTTTCACGATTGTATTTGTTGATTCCCAATCCTTCGACAAGGTTGAAACTGGGGCCGAACACACCGCGCTGTTTGACCTTGTCCAGACTGTAGTCGCCGGTCCGTGAAACAAACGAGTGAATCACTCGTCCCATGGCTTTGATTCCGGCTGACTTGACCGTTCCTTTGGAATCCGAAGACTCGCGAGGCTCGTATGCAGACTCTGCACCGTTTTTCAAAGCTTGCTCGTAAGCGGCTGTGGCGTCATCAACCGAGAACGCGATATCATGCACGCCGTCTCCATAAATTTTGACCGCTTCCTGTGCCGGGTGATCGTGGGTCAATCCGGTCGTCAACAGAAATCGAATGTTACCCTGCGTGATCAGGTAAGAAGCGCTGTCACGAACGTTGGTGGTTAAATCCGAAACCTGCTCGATCTCGAACCCGAAACACTGAGCGTAAAAATAAGCCGACTGCTTGGCATTGCCGACGTAGAACTGGACATGATCAACGTCGATCAGTCGCAATGGATCATTACCGGACGCTGCATTGGCGGCCGTGTTTGTTGAACTGGCTGTACTCATTATGTATATCCGCTTTTATCTAATTAGTTTAAATTGCCCGGACAAACGACCTTGCAAACAAGGCGGTCCGCGCAATGGAAAAATGGTCAAGAAGTGACCTGAAATCATTCTATACCGGCTCGGATAAAGAGTAAAAGGCAGACCGCAATTCGCCGGTATTTACGACACATCGAGCGGACACTTGCTAACTGCTTGCGAGGTTCAAGCAATGCGGTCGGCGGCTCGACCCGGCTCACCAGCGACCGTTTCCTGAATCGAGTAGGGTTCTTCCGAGCGTTGCCACCGGTAAATAATCAACTCGGCAATAAATCCGATACTCAACAATTGTCCGCCCAAAAGAGTCGCACCCACCGAATACAAAACCAGCGGCGTTTGGTGAATCGGTGTCCATT
>CAZOXC010000529.1:0-3302 GCA_964583205.1 uncultured Pirellulaceae bacterium
GAGAACACCCAACGCGATGCTTGGATATATCAAATCCGACTTTTGAAAGAATTGCTCGTTGGAGTAGGTGGCACGATCTACTTCGAGTATTCGATTCCTCGAATGGGAAAGCGAGTTGATGTATTGCTGTTAATCGGCAATGCCATCTTCGTCGTCGAGTTCAAGGTTGGTGATACTCAGCACTGGTCTGGTGCTCTGAACCAAGTCACCGACTACGCACTCGACTTGAAGAACTTTCACGACGCCAGCCACGATCGTTTTGTCGTACCAATTCTAATCGCGACCGAAGCCGAATCGTCGCCAGTACGAATTGAATCAACGCCACGTCGAGATGGTTTGTTGGCGACGATTCGGTCTAATGGAAACAACCTTGGAACGATCATTCGCGAAGTTCAAGACTTCGTCGATGCAGCGGCGGCGGGTGATCGCTCTCAGATCGAGTCGTCCATTTGGGAAAGCGGAAAATACCTTCCGACGCCAACGATCATCGAAGCCGCAATGGCTTTGTACAACGGACATTCGGTCGCTGAGATTTCACGAAGCGATGCGAGCGGCGCCGAATTGCATCACACCACGGACACGATTTCGACTGTCATTGAGAACGCCAGGGCGGGACGGTACAAGGCAATTTGCTTTGTGACAGGGGTGCCAGGTGCAGGCAAAACACTCATCGGCTTGAATATCGCGACGCGTCATTTGGATGACCAAAGCAACACCTACAGTGTTTTCCTGTCGGGCAATGGCCCGCTCGTCCAGATTCTTCAGGAAGCTCTTGCTCGCGATAAGGTGGCGAGGGAGAAGGCTGCAGGGCGGCGAGTCACCAAATCAGCGGCACGAAGTGAAGTGAAGACATTCATTCAAAATGTCCATCACTATCGCGATGAGTATTTAAAGGACGGCCGGGCGCCTGCGGATCATGTTGCTTTGTTCGACGAAGCCCAGCGAGCTTGGGATCTGCAGCAAACTTCTAAGTTCATGCGGCAGAAGAAGAACCAGCCAAATTTCAATCAATCGGAACCTGAATTCTTGATTTCGTGTATCGACCGTCACGAAGACTGGGGAGTCATCGTCTGTCTTGTTGGTGGCGGCCAGGAAATCAACACCGGGGAGGCGGGGATCGCAGAATGGGTCGAAGCACTGAATCGCTCATTCCCGGACTGGCACATCCACATTTCCGACCGTTTAACCGACAGCGAATACGGTGCGGGCGAGGTGCTTTCGAGCATCGAATCTCGAGAGAACGTGCACTACGATTCAGGCCTACACTTGTCCGTGTCCATGCGATCATTTCGTGCAGAGAACGTGTCGAGGCTGGTCAAAGAGATTCTGGATTTGGACGCGGAGAACGCCTCACTGACTCTGCAGTCAATTCGCGAGAACTACCCAATCGTTTTGACGCGGGATCTTGCAAAAGCGAAGGCCTGGCTGCGTCAGCAAGCTCGCGGAAGCGAACGTTACGGAATCGTGGTGTCATCACAAGCGAACCGTCTCAAGCCTTTGGCGATCGACGTTCGATTACAACCTAACCCGATTCATTGGTTTCTTGCGGGACGCGAGGATGTCCGGTCTTCCTACTACCTGGAGGACGTTGCCACTGAATTTGACATCCAAGGCCTCGAACTCGACTGGGCCTGCGTCACGTGGGATGCGGACTTTCGACATGCTGACGATGGTTGGGTCTACCGCTCATTCCGAGGTAACAAGTGGCAGAAGATCAACAAGGCAGAACGCCAGGCCTACCTCAAGAACGCCTACCGCGTGCTACTTACGCGAGCTAGACAGGGAATGGTTGTTGTCGTACCTGATGGTGACGCGCAAGACCCAACACGGCACGCCGACTTCTATGACTCAACTTACAACTATCTCAAGTCTATTGGACTTGATGAGATTTGAACGCGTTTGCGTCAAATACCAAGATCACCGTCTTCCTGTTCGCAAGCGATGGCCAAGGCCGTTGCGTTTCTCAAGAAGAACCAACCGTATTGCTTCGCCATTTTTACGAGTAAATGAGCCGCGTCCGGAGTCCATTCGTGAATGTCGATAAGTTTTGCCTCGATCAGCTCCCAATTCGGGAAATTCGTGTCTGGCACCAATGCTCCATATTCGTCGACGAGGTTTGCCAAGCTTGTTGGTGAAGCGCGGACTAGATTGCTTTGTTTGGGCCCATTACTGTTCGGTTCCATGTTAGTCACCCTAAAGATCGTTTGATCCTTTCAACTACCGTCGTTGCTTTCAGTGTCATCTTGCCACAACGGGATGCGGTCGCATCCTTCCAGAAAGTCTCGCGTTGTTAACCGCGATGGTTCGTCTTTAAGTCCATTGAGTGCATGGGACATGCGACCGTTCCAATACTCGATGCAATGTCGGACATCCCATTCGTCGTGTGACTTGCGTTTCGTTTCGTGGATCAATCGTTGAACCAGCATCGAGAGGTAGTTTTGTAGGTTGTCGAGCAAAGGAACAATGTGACTGACTTCTTGCCCTTCGTGGACGAGCAGATTACGAGCACGATAGATTCTGGCAAGTTGCCATCCGAGCCTTTCCCGCGACTGCAACAATCGCTCTCGCAAGTACTTCGGATCGTGAAATAGTTTCCAAACATCGAACAAGCGATATCGAAGAAGCGGGTGATCCGCGAATTGCAGCAGTTCTTCGATCTTCGGATCCTTACACTTGGACGAGAGCGTCACAAGCATGTCGTCCAATCGCAGGCGTCCGGACTTGCTGGGCCGGAAGCCTGAACCGTAGTCATGGCTCCCGATGTGCTTCCCAAAACGCTGGGTCAAAATGGTCATGTATCGGGTTGTTCGGTGAACGTGGCGTGAGATCACCAGCGGGACAACCAGTTCACGGACACGCTCCATTGCGTTTTCACCTTCATGACCCCCAGCAAGCGTTTCCAGCGACGACCAAAGGTTGATAAACCGTGTGCGATTATCCGTACTAGCCGAAGCGAGAGCCAATTGACGAACCGCCGCGAGAATACGGTGGTCGACTTTCCCGGCGGTCATTTTGATCGCTTCTTTGATATCTGACTTGGCCCGAGCACGGGGATGAAGTCGTCGGAATGCCTGTTCGCTTTGTAGGAAGGTGCGTTTGTAACCATCGGCGACGACATGAGCCGTCGTGTGCAAACGCAGCTCGGCCGGGTTGCGATAAAGACTAGCAAAGCCGATCGCCAACTCCAATTCGTCACGCGCCTTGGCAACAGCGGCTCGAATCGACGCAGCTTTAACTTCGACACAGACATGAATCGGTTTCTCTTTCGTCCCGTCAATCGAAGACGCGTACTCATCTGAAAG
>CAZOXC010000530.1:0-3291 GCA_964583205.1 uncultured Pirellulaceae bacterium
CCTTCAACGGTCGGATTCGTAGCCATAATCAACTCGCGAAACTCACCTTGCTTGACTCGATCAACCAGTTTGTCGATCGTCAGCGACTCCGGTCCGATTCCTTCCAAAGGCGCGATCCTTCCCAGCAGGACATGGTACATGCCGCGGTATTGTCCAGATTGCTCGAGCGCCATCAGATCACGAGGTTGTTCGACAACGCAGACGACCGTCCGATCTCGAGCCGGGTCATCACAGATTTTACAGCGTTCCTGTTCGGCGAGATTATAGCACTCTTCGCAATACCGAACATTGACTCGCACATCCCGAATTGCGTCGGCCAGTGCCAGAGCATCCTGTTTGGGAATTCTCAACAAGTGATAGGCCAGTCGCTCGGCAGACTTTTTGCCGATTCCCGGCAAGCTGGAAAGTTGCTCGATGACTTTAACGACCGAATCAGAAAGTTGCGTCATGCGTATTTCGATATTCGTTTGACAGCGGGACTACCAATTTTCTAATTGCCAGGATTACTTGTCGTCTGATTCCGGCGAATCCGAATCCGGGTTGCCGCCCATCAAATCCTGCAAAGCGCTGTCGATATCCATACCTGGAATCTGAATTCCACCGGTCATTTCCTGCATCATTTCCATGTGCAACTGTTTGGCCTTCTGGCTGGCCGAGTTGAACGCGGCTGGCAACAAATCCTGAATCATTTCAGCGTCCTGATTTTCGATCAGCACAGGATCAATCGTGACTTTGAGGACAGTCCCCGCTCCATCTGCTTCGACTTCGACCAAGCCGCCACCGGCGCTTCCAGTGACTCGTTTGGATTTCAATTCCTCGGTGGCTTCACCCATTTTGCCTTGTATCTGAGTGGCCTGCTTCATCAGTGATGCGAGGTTTCCAAGGTTTTTAAACATGTTAGTATTCCTTTCAAAGTTTCCGGCGTTCCAAACCGTCGTTGTTTTTATGTGCTATTCGAAATTGCAGATAAGGTATTCGCCGCAGTTCAAAATCGACGCCTCTGATCGACGTTATTCATCAGCGGCTGGCTTGGTACGAGACACGACTTCGCCAATTTCGGCATCGAACAATTCTATCGCTTGTTTGACAAAAGGGTCACGCTCGATTTGCCGAATTTTTTGAATTCGTGACATCTGTGGTGGTTTTGGCTGGCCTTTCGGCTTTGACTTTTCCTGAGCCAGGAATTCGATTTGCATCGGTCGGCCGGTCAAATTTCTGAGAGATTGCTCCAGCCGGCTCTTTCGTTCGGGTCGCTGGCAAGTATCGCGGTGATAAGCGTCCACCATGGTCACAATCAATTTGTCGCCTTGAAGATCAATTTGCGAGAAACTTGAAGCAACATCGCCAGTCATGCCGTCAATACTACTGATGGCTTTGCGCCAAACCTGCTCGCAATTGTGCTCGTTGATACTGAGCTGAGGTGTTGGCTCGCTGTCGGGTGCTGCAGTGGCAGACTCATCGACAACATCGCCCGCTGATTGATCTCCGCTGGCCAACGAGGATTGAGCAGATGTAGCCGCCGGAGCTGCGATATTAGCCTTTACTGTTTCGTTTTTTTTTGCAGTCTTTTTCTGTGGCGCTGAACTGGACGCTTGGGGATTACCCAGATTTACTGATCCAGATTTGGCTTGTTCAACAAGGTCCGCGATCAATTGCAGGTTAGGAAGTTTGCAAATTCTGACCACCGCCGTTTCCAGCAACGTCCTGACATAGGAACTCTGTCGCATTCGAATCAGGGCGTTGTCGAGCACCTCCACCGCGGCCAGAGTTTGTTCGAGTCCATAACTGGCCGCAAGCTCCTGTAGCTTTGGAGCGTCTGCTGAATTGCAATATAGAAATTGTTCTTCGCCACATCCGACTCGCGACGCCATCATGTCTCGAAACACATTGAGCAGTTGTTCGGTAAGTTGTCCGGCTTCCACACCACCGTCAATCAAATCTCCAACCAGCGTGAGTGCCTGGACCGTTTGCGACTCAATCACAGCGTCCAGCAATTCCAGAACTCGCCCGCTATCGGCAGTTCCCAGCAGCGTATGTACGTCGCTGGCCGTGATGCGATCACCGCAAAATGAAAACAACTGATCCAGCAAAGATTGACTGTCACGCATCGATCCGCCAGCTCGTCGAGCCAGAATTTCCAGCGCGGCTTCTTCGATTTCGACACCCAGTTCCTGGCAAATCGAGTGTAGCCTTTGCTTGATTTGTTCGATCGAAATCGGTGGCAAGTCAAATCGCTGGCATCGAGACAGTACCGTGATCGGAATTTTTTCCGGATCGGTCGTGCAAAAGAAAAACTTGACGTGCGCGGGTGGCTCTTCCAAAGTTTTCAACAGCGCGTTGAAGGCACTCTTCGACAGCATGTGGACTTCGTCAACCACGTAGATTTTGAATCGAGATCGACTGGGCAGGATGCTCACGTTCGCTCGTAGTTGGCGAATCTGATCAACACCGTTGTTACTGGCACCGTCGATTTCCAGAACATCGACATCTTCGCCCGACGTGATTCCCTGACAGCTGTCGCATGTTTCACAAGGCTGATCGGTGGGACCGGTTTCGCAATTCAGGCACTTGGCAAAAATTCGAGCCGTTGATGTTTTGCCGACTCCGCGAGCGCCCGCAAAAAGATAGGCATGACCAACTCGGTCACGATCAATCGCGTTACTGAGTGCCTGAGAAACAGTTCCCTGCCCTACCAGATCCGAAAAAGACTGAGGGCGAAAACGGCGAGCAACAACCAGGTAGCCTTGACTGGACGACGAGTTTTCCTGGTTGGGGTCAGCCACAGTTTATTTACTCAATCAACTGAACAAGAATCGCTCAAGAACTGAGCCTTCAAACTCACGTCTGTAATTCGGGCGCTGCCGAAAGTTCGCTGGCTTCCTCTGCAGGGAGCTGGCCTTAAGCCTTCAACAACACGAACTTTCAAAACTGGTTTTGAAATGCCCTCTCGTTGTAATTCGAAAAACGTCTGCTGCGGGTAAGCGGACTCCGTACAAGAGTACCCCGCTTATGGCTGCTTCATATTTCAGACCTGACCAGATTCACGGCTCCCCCTCACGGAGCCCACTTGCCAGCAGCAATCGCTCGAATTCAACTGCGATGAGATTCAAGTGCCCTGAGGTCGAAAAGCACTTTGAATTCACAGCCCTATTTTTACGAGCCGGAGCGGGATAGTCAAACGGTAGGACACTCAATTTCCCGAGCTTTTGGCGCAGCGGGCTGCCAGCGGTTAAACTGGAGTGCTTGTACGCTTAAAAGTGCTTTCCGGGTTGAGGGGTCGATTCGTACCCC
>CAZOXC010000531.1:0-3290 GCA_964583205.1 uncultured Pirellulaceae bacterium
ATGCCAGGAAGAACGCATTACAACTATTTGATGAACAAATCGACGAAAGAGCGGAAGTGGTTTCGAACAATCGTTTTTTGATTTTACCAAACGTTAAGATTAAAAACTTGGCGTCGCGAATTCTTGGGGAACTTGACTCAAGAATTGTTAAAGACTGGCAAACAAAGTACGGAATCAAACCTCGTGTTGCTGAAACATTCGTGGATCCCGCTCGTTTTTTGGGTACCTGTTACAAAGCGAGCAACTGGCAATTTGTTGGAACCACGAAAGGATTCAAGAAATCTGGGGCATCGCACAACCGAACCGAACAACCTAAAATGTTGTTTCTGAAGGGCTTGGAAAAGAGCTTAAACAAACAACTGATTGAAAATTTCCGAAGTGTCAAAACAAGACAGAAAAACGATCCTGGATCCACTCGAATCGGAAAAGCTCGCCACCGAGCAGCTTAGCGTTGTCGATGGCCAGGAAACTCGTGTCTACACTCTTGTGGAAATGGTTGGGCGAGGAAGAACGGCTGTCGCTTGGAAAGCGACTTCTCGAGGTGAATGCTATGCTATCAAATTCGCTCTTAGGTCTGACTATAGCACCCACAGCATTGATGCCGAAGTCAGGCAAATTCAATCGGTTGACAGTAGCTTGCTGGCAAGGATTGAGTTTTATGGCACCCCACAATCTGAACTTGCTGACATAGCTTGGGCAGATCTTTACGCGATCGTCGTTGAGTGGATTGATGGCGTCTCTTTCAAAAAATACGTCGAAAGCGCTCGAGAGATTGATGATCAGTCGTTCGTCAAAATTGCACGCGATTTTTTTGTATTGGCGAAGGCATTCTCTGACCAAGGCCTTCAACACAACGATTTGCACAACGAAAATGTCTTGGTTCGGACAAAACGTGATCCGCTAACAGAATCTGAAACTGTGCAGATTGTTGCGATTGATTCGGGACAGCTCAAAACAGACGTTAGGCGAATCGAACTCATTGAAACTCAAAGTTCACAATTGTCAACGCTTGAATCCTTGATCGAAAGCTCTCCAGAAATCGAGTCCCGAAAGAGTACGCTTCGTGAAAGCATCCGCCTTTTTGGACGAACTGATCACGAATGGATTGTTAAACACCTGTGTGATCTCGCCAATGCGAAATTAGCTACATTGGATCGTTCACGCGCGGGGACGGGAACCGAAATTGACAAGCTGTTGGGCGTTTTCCAACTCGCCGTTGATCCAGATCACTCGCGCCGACTTGATGATCCATTACAGTTGTTTCAAGCAATTGAAAAAGCGCTTTCAGAACCGGACAGTTCTGAAAGCAAAATGACCAACCCATTTGATTTCCCTTCCGCCGAGTTGATTCGAAGTGACCAGCAGTTGATGAAGCTTTTCTCAAACGACTATCCACGCTTAGACACCTGCCGGAGTGATGCACCGACGTATATTTACGGGCCACGTGGATGTGGCAAGTCTACACTACTTCGGTCGTTGGCATTGACGGCAGCGTTGGACTCTGATGATGTTGAAACTGCGTTGTCACAGACATCGTTTTTTGGAGTCTACATTTCTTGCAGCAGTGAGCTCCGATCACGTTTTTGGCTGTTTGACGAATCAGACTTTGAAGATCTGAAGGCACATATTGTTAGATACTTCGGCTTGCTCCTTATAGAGCAACTCGTAAACACCATTCGTTCCATGCGCGAGGTTTCGGAACGACATTCTTTTGGTATCACGCAGGAAGTAGAACGAAAAGCGTGTAAGGTGATACGAGATAGAGTTGGGATTCCTGTTGAAACAACGCCATACAGTTCCGTTAACCCAACTGCGCATTTAGCAACAGAAATCCGGCAGGAACGCGATCGCCTTTGGCGACGAATTTTAGATTTGGAAACTCCAAGTGAACGAGTTGATGCTCAGCTTGTTTTCGACGTTTGCAATAAGCTGGAGGATGTCTGTTCAATTTTCAAAACCAGAAAAATAGCGTTTCTGCTGGATGACTATAGTAATCAACGTATCCCAGCTGAATTACAGAAAAAACTGAATCAAGCGATTACGTTTTCAAAGCAAGGCTCACCAATCTTCAAAGTATCGTCTGAATATTTTGGAGTCGAATTGGAAGGCATCCATGAAGGGAGAGAGGTGCAAGAAGTAAATGTTGGTGCCGAGTACGTTCAACTTACAGGAAAGCGACGATGGAGTTTCCTAAAAGAACTTCTCGAAAAAAGATTTGGCCATTTAGACATTGATGTCAAAATCGAAGAGATTTTGGGGGAGAGCAAAATTAAGCCTGCATTGGACATGGCCAAAAAAATCAAAGCTTCCGTCAGGGGAGATGGAGAGAAGTTTTGGTATCACGGTATCGACACATTAAGCGATGTATGCTCCGGCGATTTTGCGATGGGATTAGATTTGGTTCGCAAGATATTCGAATCAAGTAAAACAAGTTGGAAAACGCCAAAAGCTATACCGCCCAAGGACCAGCACAAAGTCATTACGGAATATGGCGCGAGAGAATTTGAGTACATTCGATATCGTTGGCTGGAAGGCGCTAAGAAATACCACATCATTGATCGACTTTGCTGGTTGGCGCGGCAGTGTGTTTTGGAAAAGGCCCGCATGAAGAGTGGGATTGAAGAGCCTTACCTCAAGAACCATTTGGATATATCTGAGGCGGCAATTCAGGAGCTAGAAGAACACTCGCCAAAAGAAGCTCAAATTCTCAATGAGTTGATTCGAAAAGGAGTGTTGTTCCCGCTGCAAACGAGCATGTCTCGCGAGTCTCACTCTGGCACCCGCCGCTATATGGTACGACGTATTTTGTTGACACGATACGTCGTACCCCTTGGCAGAGATGTGGCAATCAAGATTGACAATCTTGAACGACTTCGAACCTTGTTAACTGACGCCAAGCTTTTTGTCGAAACTGAGCTTGCTGCAACCGGAAGACAAAAAAAGCAAGTTGTAGAAAAGAAACCGCCAGAAGAAATCCAGACGAGCTTTATTGAGGATTCAGATGCCGACGATTCGTCAAGTTGATGCGGAACAGATAATTTCACGCCTTAGCGACCTAGAGCAATTGGAATCCCAATTCGATGAATTGCCCGGTCCGAGGTGCGTCATTATTTCGGCTGGTTTCGAACCTAGAATCCGATCATTTTTCGACTCTTTTACGTTTCGAGATGATGATCGGCTTTTGGTAATCAAGTACCCTGAATTTAGCGAACCGTTCGTTAAAGACATTCTCGAAAAAAAATCCGATGCGAAAATCTTGAATTTTGACGAATCGAATATCAGCCCGGAAC
>CAZOXC010000532.1:0-3287 GCA_964583205.1 uncultured Pirellulaceae bacterium
CGATTCAATGTTGCTCAGCGAAAACGTCTAAAACAAAAAAAGCGAAATTCAGACAAAGAGCGGGGCCGGCAAGTAGGTTGGGATTAATATCCGCCAAAAAAACTCAATTGATCAGATTCTTTCAAAGACTGGGAACTGAGCCACGAATCACACCAATGCCGGTCAAGTTCTGACCGGTTTTCCGTCAAACGGATTCAGAAGTTTTTGCAAAGAGTAAAACGATGTTTGGAAATTCCGAGTGGTTTGCAGATTCAACCAATCAACGAATTCTTCGTCCAGCTGAGAAAAACGGTTGGATCTATTACGGTGCCTGGTTGGCAGCGATCGCCCTGCCCACCATGATTTTATTAACTGTAGGAATCCCACAGGCGATTTTTTGGATGGCGATTTCTTCTGTTGGTTTTGTCTGGGACTATCGTCGTACGCTATCAAACAAACGCGAAACCCAAGCTTACGACAAGCTCTTTTTCATCGGCGACGAACAGGAAGTGGTCGACGCGCAAACGACCGGTGAAACCGCCGAATACGAAATTGAAATCAAAAGCTGACTTGAATCGAGTCGCTCTCAATACGGGCTTGGAGAATAAACCGTATACCGGTTAAGATCGGACTGTCAAAACAACTGTTGCCGCTATGTTCCTGTTAACCGGTAAAACTGGAACTCGCCAGGCAAGGCGTAAGCTACCTTTTGCTGACTCGCCGAAAACAGTGATTCCAGGTCCGTCATGGCAAGATTTGAAGATATCGATCACATTCTAAACAAGTGGGCATTTGATCCCCAGGAGCTCAACGTGCGACTGTTGCAAGTTGACTCGCGGGAGGTCATTCAAATGCGAATCGATATGGGTGTGTTGCAACTGGAAACCAGTGGCCGGCCCGATGGCCAACTGATTCAAGGGTTTCCCACTTATCTGGATTATCTGCAAGCGGAACAGGATGAACGAGATTCCGAATATCGATTGACGGACGATGAATGCGTCGAAGTCGATCGGGAATTTGTTCAATACTATCATCGCCGAATCTGCTGGCTGCAATTGAAAAGGTTTGATCAAGTCGTTGATGACGCAGATCATTCGCTTGAATTGATGGACTTGTGCAAATCCTGTTCGCCCAGTGAACAGTGGACTTTGTCCCATGAGCAGTATCGCCCTTTTGTGCTTTATCACCGCACGCAGGCGGCCTCGCTGGGAATTCTGGACGATGCTGACGGTCCCGAACTGGCGATCGAAGAAATCAACAAAGGTCTGAAGAAATTGCAGGATATTTTTGAAGACTTTGAGATGGAAGAACAATACGAGGAAGACGAGTTGGTACAGAGGCTTGTCGAATTCCGCGAAAGTCTGCGTGACCGATTCGAGGTCGGGCAAACCCTGGAGGAAAAGCTGTTTCAGGCGATCCAGGAAGAACAGTATGAGCAAGCAGCTCGATTACGCGATCAGCTCGCCAATCGAGACTCGTTCTAGAATTGCGTCTCGCCTGGTTTTTGGCTGCCGTATTCAAGCAGCCTGTATTCTCGCACCATTCATGGTCAAGCTTCGCGCGGCCCTGGAGCCCAACCTCAAAAAATGAGCCGAGCAAGAACAGCGGTTCCGTTCTCGGCACAATTTTCAATTGTCAAATCTGTTACTCGGTTGATGTTCATCTGTAAGATTGCGTGCATGTGGTCTTGAATTCTCAACTGCAAACGGCCTGTCTTTAATTGGGCTGTCGGTATCAGATTGAGAGCATTGTGCAGTCGAATTGAAAACAATTACAAACCGATCGACCCTATAGAAGCTAGCAATATGCGGTGTAGAAAGGCATTCAGTTGGCATTTTTGTTGCCGACGCTACTGGAAAAGTTACCAAATCAATTTTTTTTGATCAATTTGTCGCAAGCAATCGTAATAACGGAACATTTTTAGCGTAATAACGTCAGTTAGACTAAAGTCTGCTAACAGAACTTAAGACAAAGGAGTGATTATGTTAGTGCTATCAAGGAAGCTAAACGATGAAGTTGTCATCGGTGACAACGTCGTTATCAAGGTTCTGGGTGTTAAAGGCAACACCGTTCGATTGGGTATCGAAGCCCCCGCAAGTGTGCGGATTGTCCGAGGCGAATTGCAGCGTAAACCGGCTGCCAAAGCAACGATCACTGTTGTGCATAGTGATCCTTCTGGTCGAGTTTACACTGAGTCTGAACCTGCAGTTTTACCTCTGCCGGAAGCCAAACGACAGAAAAAATCCAAAGGCAATCCAGCCGGTTCAGAATCGCGAATCAATTCTGATGTGGAGAACAAGCGGTTACGTTCGATCATCAACAAGATGAACAGTCGTATCACGTTTCCCACATCGGCCGTAACTGAATCGACTGTTTTGAAAACGCGAGGCCAATCTGAGCAGGCGTGATCGAGTAGACAGGTGATGAGTTCCGGCCACTTCCCGCCTACCTCGTTGCAGTTTCATCCCCTGTCGATAAACTCGCGCTCATAGCCGTCACTTTGGAATGGCTTGAGCGCAAGTAACTCGATTTTGTCTTAGCGACGCTGTATGCCCGGGTTGCTTCTTTGGAAATAGGCATCAGTCGAACCCGCTTTGCCAACCGAATCCGCTTCGCCAACCGAATCCTTTGCTTGCTGTTCCAAGTGAGCAGTCCTTGGCCCCAAAGTTTGCTGTACGATTGGACGGTACGATTCTTGATCGTGCGTATCTTACTGGTGCATGTCTGGATTGAGCGTGTCTTGATTGAGCATATTGTGCCCTGCATTGATTGGACCCGCATTGAACCATTGGTTGGCAGCCGGTTGTTGGTGGGCCAGGCCGGCCTCGGCTCTTTGTTGTTGGGCGAGCCCGAATTCGGTTCCATGTTCCAGAAGTATGCGTCGCACTTCCAGGATACTGCGCGGATGTTGGTGAATTGTCGAGTGTTCAGAATTGACAAAGACTTCCGAGATCACGTCATCTGATTGCGCGCTTTCCAAAGGAACCAAACCATCGCCGGCTCCGGAGATTCGTTTTTGAAAGTAGCCAGAGACGCCATCGTATTCCAGGTTCCCAACGACATTGTGATAACGAACCCACTCGGAGCGATCTGCATTGGCCATCGCGGCGAAGAATGGCGAATCCGGTGCCAGTGAATCTACGCTGGTGTTGGTTGTCAGCAGGCGAGTATCTTTAAACACGTTTGGGTTGGCGGCTCGCAAATTTTGTGAACGACTGGAGAGTGCTTGAGGCAACCTGAAAAACTGATTCGAAAACCAGCGAGTCGCCGAATTGGCAAAGAAGCTTCCCTGGTGCGGTGTTCCCAAC
>CAZOXC010000533.1:0-3281 GCA_964583205.1 uncultured Pirellulaceae bacterium
TGTCCGATTGAACTTGTTTTTCAAACGCGCAAGCAAAGGCGACTTGCTGTTGCGGATCATCAAACCATTTCCCAGCCCCCAACCCGCACCACCACGACGGAAACTTCGCAGTCACGATTGCAAACGTGACCAGAGCTAGTGGGAAACAAAGCCATTTAAGTTTTTTCATTTGTGATCGCGCCGATAATATTCGCTAATTGAATAGTGGGGTGCGAATCAAAGCGGAGCCCATCACAACTTTCGCCCAACGTTCAAAAGGGCGGTAGAGGGCTCCGGTTAAAACGTTAGTACCATTTATTCAAAACGTTGTCCCATAGGCAACATCGTCACCTTTCCCAGCAATAGACGGGAAAAGACTACATCAACACTCAGTCACGTCCACTAATCTCACGAACAAACACGTAAGTTGGACATTCCTGTCCGACAATCGCGGAGCGGAAAAAGTGATCCGTTTGTAGCATGGATTAAAGGCCACGAACCTCACAAACAAACGCGAATCCAATATTCCCTCATTCGAAAGACCACGACGCGAAGACATATAGAAAAAACGCTTTGGTCGATGTGACCAAAGCTTCCTTTGGACAGACAACCGTCTTCAACGAAACATTCGTTTGAGCTCACGCTGGAATTTATCCAATGCGCGTTGGGCGCTTGGTCCTCCATTTCCCGTAAACTTAATTTCACACCCGCAAATGCAACGCTTTATTCGCCCGTTACCCATTTGGTCTAAGCGCTGCTTCAATTTTCGATTACAGCTGGGGCATTTGATCTCGAGTTCAATTTTTCTCATTGTTGTTTCTCCTAAGTCACCTTTATGTTCGCGCGAACTCTTCCTCTGTAGCCGCCAAGGTCAACCACAATGTGCCAGTTTGCTAAATTCGGGGGACACATTCGAATTGGCGACCTTTTTGCAAGACCACCCCGGTAGTTGAAGCGGCGACCAGCCTTATAGTTTCGATAATTGCAATCATCAAGCAGCATTACATTGGCTTGACTGGATAGCGTTACCAAAAAACAGTTATCTGGCCCAATATATGCTTCTGAGTGCAGGTAGTTCATTTTTTCTTGCCCTTCGTCTGGGTCACTGAAACTCTCTTCGTCCCACTCTTTCCAAGTAACGGTACTTCCGTTTTCCCGTTTTTACCTTTCCCCGCATGGCGGGTTATATTGTTTGCGAATTCGAGACTCGACCGTTCTTCTGTTTGACGCAGTCCAACCAGAGGTGTAATAAATCGCAACCCAAATAGATCCCTTCGCATTTCGAGACCAACACGCTTTTCGGTCATGATTTTCCACACGTGTCTTAACTTCTTTGGATTCACCCACATCGAGCAAATGCCAATTTCCCGAACGACGGTTGTCCAAAATGGCGTAGATTCCTTGTTGATCCTTCAACTGCCCGGTATTGTTGAAGGGGCCCTCAAAATTGAGCCCACTGATTCCAATGGATGATTTCGTAAGCATTTCGATTTCCAATTACAAAAAGTTCGTTTCCAATGGGTATATCGAGAGTGGCTAACCAAATTCGAAGATTTTTTGGTTTGCCAGATTGCATATACTTAACGGCGAACCAAGAGGTCCTATGAATCCCGTTGAAGCAGAACAAATCGAACTAGTTGATCGAATGATTCAGCGGGATGAACTTGCGCTTTCGGATTTCGTCAAGTTGAACGGCCCAGGAATAATGCGATGGATCTGTTCCACGTATGGACGGGTTCTTCAGGCTGTTGAAATAGATGAAGCTATTTCTGTGACTTTTTACAACGCTTGGAGATTTGCAGACCGATTCGATTCGTCAAAGGGGCAAATTGATTCGTGGTTGATCGGCATCGCCAAGAATGCAGTTTTAGGAATTCTCAGAGGATCAAAAAAGCATCGGAGTAAGCATCTCGAATACGACGATACTTATGATCCAGCCGCGGTTGTAAAAACGACGCCTGACTGTGGCTTCGATGAAAGCACAGCACAGGGGATTAGGGCTGCGATCAACAGCCTTCCCGAATTACAAAAGAAAATCCTCCTAGCGGACCTTGCATCTGGTGGCAACTCAGATGACGCTAGACTCGCCGTTGAATTTGAATCAACAAAAAAATCCATACAGGTATCAAGAAGCAAGGCAAAGAAAAAGCTTTTCCGCTCATTGACGGAGCTTGGCCTTAATCCAAACAAAAGTGATTTTGAGGGTGGGAATGAATAAATTTGAAAATGAAAAATCTGAAACTCGTTTTGCCGACCTTGCATCCGTTTTTGGTTTTGATAACGAAGGTTCAATTCCTTATCATGATTCAGAGTTTTCCGATTCAGAAATTTCGGATGTGGTTGAGAATGTGGTTTCGGGGGAACTGACTGTCTGGGAAGATGGGGGAAATGCACAGGGCTTCCTAAGTCAACTAGGGGTTAAATTTGATTCGTTGGCTGCTAATGGGCTCGTTGATTCAAATGTACCCAATGTTGACGAGGAAGAAGAAGAGGAAGAACTTCCTGAAGAAACTGAAGATGATGACAGTTAGAGTCTTCTTGACTGCTATCAAAATATTGACGACATTGATTGAAATTGATTCTTGGTCGTTTGGTGGAGGAGTTGGTGGTGCTTCCAAATTCGTTATCTAGTTTGAATGCTTATGCTGGTTTATGGAGTCATCTTAAATCAATCGACCACACTCTCGATAAGGTTATATCCCAAAGAGAAGAGATCACCGAACTCGACAAAGAGCTTTTGGAAAACACCAGATCTCTGTTGCTTGGATTGGCTACTGAATCCGAGCATGTTTCTACCAATGACTTTGTCAATGACTTGGTAACAGGTGATCAGAAGGACATGCAAATCGGAGTTTTTGACGTTCGGGATCTGGTCGAAGGAATTGATATTCCCTCTACACCGAAGGCTTTCGACAAACGAATCAAATCGCTTGCCAATTCGATTGGTGAATTCCTGAAAGAGAACGCGTTATTCGCCGGTAAAGTCCCCAAAGACTTAAAGGCTGTTCAGGATCTAGTTCGAGTTCTTTTGGCAGAAACTGAACACCCGATGTAATTGTCTTGAGGAATTGTTTGTGGATTTTGCGAATGACGAAAACAAAGCGATTGTTTCAAAAGCGCTTGCCTTAAATCGAAAAGCGCGAACGATTCTTTTGGAGATTGACGAGACAAATTTCCCAACGGAAAACTCCCACGAAGCAAGAGATCTTGTTCTCAAATTTCTTGATGAAATTCGGAAACCATCGGTAGTCAACAATGTCGCGCCTGCAGCTTTGTATAGTCGCCATCATGCCCTAATGGAT
>CAZOXC010000534.1:0-3276 GCA_964583205.1 uncultured Pirellulaceae bacterium
ACGGGAGCAAGTCGAGGAATCTGTTTCTGTCAGGATTCTCAACGTTCCAACCGGAGAGTCTTGTCCTCAGTAGCCTCACTCGAAGCTGAGCCTGATCCATTTTTAAAACAAGCAGTCAATTAAATAAAAGGTAGTTCACATGTCTATTGCACAAGTTTTTCCCATCGTTCAGCCATCAGAATTTCAAGTCAACTTGGCCGTAGCATGTCGTTGTGATTGCGAATCCAACTGCGGGTGCGGCAGCCACTGTAACGGTAGGTCTTGCAAAAACAACTGTGCGGAGCTTCGTTCCGCATTCACCTTGTTTCAAACTGCGGACGACCCCAACAAGTACGAGCTTGATTTTGGTGATAAGAAACCGGCGGGCGCCAGCAAGATCAAGTTATTATTCAGCAATGAAGGTACATCGGAGCAACCGCGTTTTATGGCGGTGTTGGCGATTGAATTCGAGGATGATCAAGTTCCAACGATTTCCTGGAGCGCAACCGGATTCGAGCACTATTCTGACATTGGTGATCTCAAGGCCATTAACCAATCTTCGGATTGTTGTGTGGCTAAGTACATATCGATCAACCCACCACCGCAACCTGATTTCTGTGCTCCCCATCGCGAGTGGCAGTCCAGCGACCCGGCCGATCTGAACGGTGCTCCGTTTTTCCCACAAATTGATATCGATATCGTTGAAGACAGCCCAGAAGTCCCCGTTCGCTATATGAATGGCGAACTGAATCACCGAGTTGCTGATCTTTCATCCAATGGGTTTGGAGTGCCATGGGGGCACACCCGAATCTATAGCAACCGATTATCAAACAATTATGACTTTGGTTGCGGAATGAACTGGATGATCCATGAACTTCCTTATCTGGCAATTCATGACCGACGAGAAGAAATTGCCGCTGGGACTGAGGTCGGCGACGATCAAAGCGCAAAAACTAAGACGATGGTTACACGTGCCATCGCCGTGGTCCGGGGAACTCGCAACTCACTGTGGTTTGACGAGGACGATTGGCAGGAAATAGACAGCCCAAATGCAGTATGGTCAGAAAATCCAACGAAATGGCAGGAATTCAAACCACGGTTTGGTCAGAGTCACTTGCTCAAGCACTTCCCGGAAGAAGGCGTATTTCGCTTAATCGCGCCCAACGGCCATGTTTGGGAGTACTATGATTTCCAAAAAAGCGATTCGAACCCAGTTCCCGGTCGCTTCAAACGTCATTTGGGACCAGGTCGCCAGGAAACGGTTGCCAACTATAACGAGCAAGGTCGCTTGGAGTCTGTTTCCAGAACTGGCGAAGGAGTGACCGAAACATTCGCTTATGAATACATCGACCGAGGTGAGAATTTCGGGCGAATTCGAAGTGTCACTCATAAACGCTCTGGGCACAACCAAATGCACATGGACGGCAACATCCAAAAGGTTGTTTATTCGTACTATGGCATACACGACCATCAAGGCCAATTGTCGAAAGACGGCATGTGTGGAGACCTGCGGTTTGCTGCTCAACAAATCCCTGATCGCGAAGACAATGCTTGCTGGCAAAATCTTAACTTTCACTACTACCGTTACTGGGTAAACAAAGATGTTGAAAACAACATCTACAAGGGACTGAAAAATGTGACAAACAACGATTCATGGAAAATCAATCGTTACTCATACTGCCAGGGATTGGCCAAAGAGTACTATGGACCAGAATCTTTTCGGCGACTTTATCGGCTGGCTTCAGGGTTCAATCTAGAAGATGAATTTGACAACTCTGATCTGATAAAACTAGCAAATCTACCCAAACAACGCCGTTGGGTGGAGCATCTTGAGCGATTGTTAGACCGATCTGCAGGCGAGTCAGTATTGCCGGACTTGCAGGTCACATTTGATTCACGTCAACGTATAACGCTTCTTAAGGATATCAATTTTGAATCCTTCAGCCTTTTTACAGATTATGAAGAGAATGAAACACAGTATCGCAACTGGAATTCTATTGATGAGATTTATCAAACAAATGATGCGAATATCTTCCGGTTCAAAAACATCGAGCAAAGGCCAGACGGTTCTCAATTAACGTTTTTCGGAAATTGTTTTGGCCAATCTTTGGCCACGACACTTGAATCGTTGTTTTCTGAAACAGGCACATTTCAAGTTAACAACGCTTGGATTTTCCACGTCCAATCAGGAAGTTTATTGCGTCGTTTGCTACCCTCTTCAATCGAATCGATCGATCAAGGTAAATCCGTAACCTACGATTCGACCATTGTAGGTAGAAACGAATACCCTAGAGATACCATTGTAGATTCAGACGTCGAGTACATTTCTGTCGTGACTGTACACGGTTTGGAAATTAAAATTATTGAGCCACCTGCTCTTGCCTTATCGTTTGATGGAGGGGTTGCAGAATGCATCAACTACTACAAATTTGAACCAGGCAAAGCAATTGCATCATTTGGGCTTAAGCGAATTAATGGCCGAGAGGCACAATTCGGATCGGGTCATGAAGATCACTTTCTTAGCTTTTACCGATATCGTGATGCCGAGTTCGAATATCTTGATGGGGAAAAAATCAATACATTCATTCCTTCGAATTCGGCAACTACTGTTGTCAAAGACAAAGCGGTTTGGATGATTCATGATTACCAATGGCATCCTCAAGCAACAAGTCAAATTCAGTGTTTGAAGTTAAAATACGAAAAAGCCATCCCTCGGAGTGAAAACGGATCTGAAATTCTAACAGAGTCATATCAGTTATTTGATGAATATGGCTACCCGACCTGGAGCAGCTCACATCGCGGTGTAATTGATCGAATCGAATTTGATGTCTCAGTCGGCGGGCGAATCAAGACAACTGAAGACTGTTCGACCAATTCGACCGATTGTCCAGACTTTCCCACGGTCAAATCTGAATTTGGCGCAAATCGCCAAACTAATTTCAAACTCGATCGATTTGGCAGAGTTGTTTTGACGGTAGCAGACCAAGTCGATGCTGTTGTTGATCAAGAGTTGACGACGAAAAGAGTCAATCCGATTAGCCAAACAATTTATCGAGACGTTGAAGGCGAGGTTTGGTCGTCAAATGGCTATTCAGATGGGCTTTATTGGATTTTCGAGAAATTCATGTTGGAGGGCCCTGTCGCAGTAACGAGATATAATCGCAATTCTCAACCCTTATTAGATTTTGAATGTTATGAGGAAGGCCCATTAAAGGGAAATGAACCCTTTCCAAGCCGCGAGAGGTGGACAAAGCTAAGCGAGTTTACCTATGACGATCACTATAGACTCAGTACAAG
>CAZOXC010000535.1:0-3274 GCA_964583205.1 uncultured Pirellulaceae bacterium
AGCCAAGACTGGCTCAACTTCGGATTCTAGTAGCGGGTCTTCAAGCACACGTGTGGTTTCCAGTTCTAGTTATTCGCGGTCAGCTTCAAATTCCGTGAGCAGTAACAGTGGCTCAAAACTGGGTTCCAATTCGGTGACGATTGCTAATTCCTTGAGTAGCAAGGTGTAGTCAAGTCAATTAACAATCTGAAAGGGATTCGAAATCGCTGGAAGATTGGTTGATATAACCGTTAGCCGTGAAGCAGCTTCCTCGCTACTTCACGGCTTTTTTTGATAAGGGGGTACGATCGCCAAATTACGATAAAAACTGCGATCAATACCCAGAGCTTTTCACAATGATCAAGTTTCGCACGTCTACCGCAGGAAATGCACTTCGCCGAGTCCGCTTGTTGGCTCGACGATTCAAGTCCATGTCTGCCTCGGAACTCCGCGATTACTCTCTTGATCTGCGATTCCAGGCGAAAACGGGAACCGCTTTGCAAGCCCTGCTCCCCGAAGCCTATGCGTTGGTTCGAGAAATGGCTTCGCGCAAACTCGGCATGCGACATTATGATGTCCAGGTTTTGGCGGGCATCCATCTGGCTGGGCGGACCATTGTCGAAATGCAAACTGGCGAAGGCAAGACGTTAACGGCCACACTGCCTTTGTTCCTGTACGCGTTGCTGGGTCGAGGCGCACACCTGGCAACTTCCAACGACTATCTTGCCGAACGTGATGCAGAAATCATGCGTCCGCTTTTCGAAGCACTGGGGCTGTCAGTTGGCGTGATCACGGCTGTCATGAATGACTCGCAACGCCGAGCAGCCTATCGTTGCGATATCACCTACGGAACACTCACCGAATTCGGATTCGACTTTCTTCGCGACCGAGTCAAATTGTGCAATCGCTCGGGAGATGAAGAGCAACGTTCAGAATTCTGGGAAGAAGAAATCGACTTTGCAAAAGCTGACGACCAACCGGACGACACGAACAAGCCCGTGATGCGGGATCTGTTTTATCTGCTGGCCGATGAAGCCGACAGCTTGCTGGTCGATGAAGCCAACACGCCGCTGATCATCGGTGCCAAAGGTCGTCTGCCTGCCTACGAAGCGGCACGTCGCGGCTGGGCTTCTTTACATTCGGATGAAGCACTCGACAACGAACACTATCAATACGAGTTACAAAGTAAGAAAGTCCGCTTGACCGCGCAAGGTCGAAATTGGGTCAGGAATATCTCTCGAAATCCAATCCTCAACCAATGTAGTCATCTGGAATTGTATCAGGCGATGGAGCGAGCCATCGAGGTCAAGCGTGACTACCGTCGCGACGAACAATATGTCGTGCGTGATGGTGAAGTGATCATTGTCAACGAACAAACTGGACGGCTGGGAGTCGGCCGAGTCTGGATGGACGGATTGCACCAGGCTATCCAGGCAGTAGAAGGGCTGGATATCACTGCGCCCGATTCACATTCGGCTCGAATAACCGTGCAAACGCTGTACTTGTCCTATCGACACACTGCGGGAATGACCGGGTCTGCCTGGTCGGCAAGGCGCGAGTTCCGTTCGGTCTACAAATCCCGAACCATTGGCGTTCCCACACATCGAAAATGTCTACGCAAACAGCTTCGACATCGCTTTGCCAAAGACGAGTCCCATCGCTGGTCACAAATCGCTGACGAAATACTGGGAATGGTCGCCAAGGGCCGACCAGTTCTGGTGGGAACTCGGTCGGTGGAAAAATCTGCGGCGCTGTCGGCCGTACTTTCAGAACGCAATATCGAGCATCAAATTCTCAATGCCAAAAACAACCGGCACGAGGCAGACATCGTTTCCGAAGCTGGGCAAGCCGGAAGAGTGACCGTCTCAACCAGCATGGCTGGAAGAGGTACCGACATCAAACTTGGCAAAGGTGTTGCTAAAGCTGGTGGGCTGCACGTGATCCTTGCCGAGTTGCACGATTCGCCTCGCATCGATCGACAACTGGCCGGACGAGCTGCCCGGCAAGGCGACCCGGGTTCGTTCCGACAATACTTTTGCATTGAAGATAAAGTGTTGGAGTTCGGATTCGGATGGGAAACCGCACAAGCAATCCGTGCCCGCAACTGGCCACTTAGAAAAATAAGTGAAATCCTGCTGCGTGCACAACACGCCTACGAATCTCGCCGTCTCAGAAATCGCAAAACCATGTTGTATCACGAGAAACGAAAACTGCGTTCAATCTGGCAATTGGGGATCGATCCGCTGGTGGGCAACGTCGAATAAACATCACAGCACCCGGGAAGTATTCCCCATAACCGCCAAAACCCGAATAAGTCATCCTGATCACAATTCACTCGCTTTTCCCGAGTGAACCTGCCTGACTTTTGATAGAGATCATACCCGGTCCAACTAAACTGGATGCCATGAGTATCAATGAACCCAATATGCCGAGTGCCAACGAATCAACTGCCCTGATTCGCCATGACGGGCCGTTTGTCGTTTCCCGATTTGAAAGTGAACTGGGCGACGCCACTGATCTGACGGCAGACCAAGCCACCTTTTTTGGCGAGATCGCGCACAATGCGTCGGCGCAACTGCAAGGCTCCGCGGCCTTGCTCTGGGAAATCAACAACAACGAAATCACACTGGTCGGCGATATTGAACTTGCAGATATCGAAATCGACAAGAGTTCGCCGGTGCTGGATCATCATCTGGACTACGTTGAAAACACAGCCGAACACGGAAAATGCGCCGTCATATCGCCGGCCGAGTTTTTCGGAGAACAAGGCGCCACACCTGATGATTCGCAACTCAGTAAAATCCTGCAACAACATACGCAACTGTTTATTCCCTATATCGCTCGCGGCAATTGCGTTGCCATTCTGGTCGTACTGGTAGAAAACGACGTGCGATTGTCGGCCTATGACCTGGTGATCATCTCGCAGCGTATCGAGCTGATGTTGTTCAAGCGCCAATCCAATCGGCGGGAAACCCATCGCATGCAACTGGAGTCCCGCTTGGGCGACATGAATCGCTTGCAGGAACTACAAGTTAACGTCGGTCGCAACCTGGACGAAAAAAAGAACGCCTTTGATATCGTCAATGAACTTGCCAGCTATTTTGGTAAAGGGCGAGTCACCTATTGCGCGCGGCGCGGAACTTCTTGTCGAGTCAAAGCTGTTAGCGGCCAGGCGGTTTTCAATCGAAGATCACCAACCCTGCACCATGTCGAACGCCTGTCCAAGGTTGCAGCAAAAATCTCCGATCATCTTTTCATGCCGGAAGACGAAGATGAATTGCCCAATCGTCTACTC
>CAZOXC010000536.1:0-3271 GCA_964583205.1 uncultured Pirellulaceae bacterium
ATCCCCAACCAATTGTCCAGCAACGATGCGTAGACTTGCCGGAAGTCGTACTGGACCTTGATGTCGCCGTCTTGCAAGTCGGCCAAGCTGGTTGTTTCACCGATCAAACCGCCTTTGACCGGTGTGCCCGCCAGAAAAACTGGGCCGGCGGTCCCATGATCCGTTCCGATCGAACCGTTCTCGTGCACTCGCCGCCCAAATTCGCTGAACACTAAAACCACGACTCGATCGTCCAACTGACTGACCTTCAAGTCATCGACGAAGGCTTTCAGCGCTCGGGACAGCGAGAACAACAAACTTGAATGCGAGTTAGCCTGCGCCGAGTGCGTGTCGTAACCACCCTGGACCGTATAGTAAACTCGAGCAGCCGAATTCGACTTAATCAATTGTGACACCAAACGCATTTGTTGGCCCAGTCCATTGCCGGGGTATTCGCTGGCATTGGACGACTGTTTCGCCATCGACTCGATCTGCTTGGCCGTCGCATAAGAGTTTGTCACTTGCCTTTGCACGAATTCGGCAATGTCATCCTGTTGTTGCAGCAGGTTCGTTGCCGGTACGGATTTGTCCAATTGCAAATCTTTGAATCTGGAAAGCGCCGCCACCTGCGCTCGACGCCCGAGCATCGCCTCCGCAACCGCCTGGCGTCCCACAAAGTAACCGTCCATATCGGTCGAACCTTTGACGCGACTAACATCCATCGCTCGGCCGATCCAACCTTCACCGCCTTCGCGCTTTTTATCGCGCAAGCCTCGATGCCAGATCGCCATACTTTCAAAGTGGCTGCGATTGGGGTTGGGGTAGCCGACTCCGTTAATGATCGAAAACTGGTTGTCGTCGAACAACTCTTTGACCGTTCTCATCGACCGATGCAGTCCCATTTCATCGTTGATCTTCAGCAGTTCGTTTTCTGGCAAGGCAAGTTTGGGGCGGACCTGGGTGTAGAGTTCGTCTTTGAAGGGAACGACGGTATTGATGCCGTCATTGCCACCACTCAATTCAAGCACTACCAGAATCTTTTGGTCCGTTTCGGCAGGCGTGGATCTGGCAAGCGAATTCACGAAGCCGGGAACCATCGGGGTCAGCGACAATAAACCACTGGTCTTGAGAAAGTCTCGTCTGAACATCATTCGCTCCCAAGTAAATTAGTTAAGTTGAGCTGCTGGGCTGGCCAATACGGCCGATACAATTTCGCGTTCATCGTTGATACTGGACGAAATTTCGTCGATCTGTTTTTGCTGAGCCACACCGCATAGCAATTGGCAATAAAACTCGACCACCTTTGTAGTCTCGCGAGTCCCGATGTGGGATTCGGCGAGCTTCACAAAGTCGATCGGTTGTTGGTTTCGATTCAGGTTGCCATGAACGAGTGCCGCTCCAAAATTGGCTCGTGCAATAGTCGTTCGCGAATTCAACCAACCGCGACCGCCAGGCCAGCCACCCACGTTGGGCGGATAAAACAGTTTGCGACCCAGCTGTTCGATCCAGTCACCCAACACCATCGTGCTGGCTGGGGGCGAGAACCACTCGACCGCTCGCGGTGCACCAACCACAAACGTCTCCGGGTCCACAATTCGTCGCCGCAAGTTTTCATCCGAGAAAAACAACTCGCTTCGCAGCAACGCCGAAACACCCGCCTGAATGTTCAAGTCATTGTCCGTCAGTACTTGCGCCAGTTCGCCGATCACTTGTTCATCAATCAACGATTTGTTGAGGAACTCGTCACACAATCGCCACGCCAGTCGTTTGGGAGTTGCCGGATGTTGAGAAGTGATTTCGATCAAGTCATCGCCGGTAAAGTTGCCGGACTTGCCCAAAATTGTTTTCTCGTCGCCGTCGTGCCAGTCTTCTCGAACTCGAAATTTGTTTTCAAAGGCGGACCAACCGGTAAGTGCCCGAGACGCTCCTTTGACATCGGCTTCGGTGTAGTTGCCGACTCCCAGCGTAAACAACTCCAACGTTTCGCGACCAAGATTTTCGTTGGCTCGGCCCGCTCGGTTTTCGTCACCGTCCAGCCACTTCAACATCGCCGGATGTTTGAGCGTGCCATACAACAGGTCCTGAAAATTTCCCAAACCATGATCGCGAAAAACATCGTTTTGAGATCGCATCGTTACCAGGCTGTCGACTTTGGCATTGCTGGTAGCAAAATGGTTGTGCCAAACAAGCGTGAGTTTTTCTCGCAGCGGATCGGGCGAAAAATACATTTGATAAACCCACCAGGCGATTAGCCTTTCGGGGCGATCCGAACCGACGGCCGCGTCTCCCAAAATCGTCTGCATTTGCGAATAGTTATCGGGCACCCCGGCAGTGCGTGACTCACCAGCCAGCAAACGATCGATGGCTTGGCCCGGTCCGTCTTTCAAATCACGTTGCAATTCCGACCAGGTCGCCGCAAAGCCGACGCGTCGCTGCAGAGTCCAGGCTCGCAAAAAGTTCCATGGTGTTTTTGCGGTCGGATTGTATTTCTTAAGCACCATTCTTTTTCCCTCCGGCACCCGAGTTCAACCAGTCAACGCGAGGGTCGACTGCGATCGTTCCTAGATCCAGAGTTTCGCCCGCTTTCCAATCCTCGATCTTGTCGCGATCGAAGTTTACGTAGCGAAACGATCCGTCCGGTTTGGTTACCGTCAATCGAAGCTGACGCTTCTCATCAAAAATGACATCGGAAATTTCAAACGCACCGTTCTTGTCGGACTCGATGGATTGAGTTGAGTTACTTGCGGAAAGACTGAACTTTGTTAGAGGTTCATCGTTGGTTTGGTCGATCAGCCGGCCAGTAATTTTTCCGTAAGGTACCAGCGTGACAACTTTGTCTGTTTGATTTTCCAAGTCGCCGGAAACTTGAGCGACAGCGGCGAGTCCCATTTGTTTCGCTCGAATTGTGATTTGTCTGGTTTCAGTTTCCGCCATTTTGCTGAGCTTGGCTGTCCCGTTTTTGAAGCTCGCCGTAAAGTTGTCCGTTAGAGCACCGCTATGATTTGAAATGGTGAATGACTCGATTGGCTGTCCCGTCGGCCCCACAACAGACAATTCGACGTCGAAGCCTGAATCCAACTGAATATCTTTGTCGTACTCCGTTGATCCGTCAGTTGGATCGATGGCTGCCCAAGCTGTTGCGTAACTACTGGCAATGAACTTGGCGTGTAGCTGCAGAACTTTGTAGTTTGGATCCAGGTCCACCCCCAGTTGTGGACTCTCTGTTTGAATTTGACGAATTAATTCTGGTGGAAATGCAGGCTCGCCATACTCCTGCAAAACATCGTCATAC
>CAZOXC010000537.1:0-3251 GCA_964583205.1 uncultured Pirellulaceae bacterium
ATCCGAGGCCGCATGTCTTCCAGTTCATTCGCCGAAGGCATGCCATTGTCAGTGGGCAAATTGGATTCGGGAATCTCAACGGGCTCTTTAGTATCGACCAAATCCGCTCGAGTTTTATGTAGCTTGTCAAAACTTTCGTCGGCGATCACATAGTACCAATCTGCAAAGCGTTCATTCAGTCGCTGTGCAAGCTGTTTTCCTTGACGCATTTTTTCCTGATACTCTCGCAGCTCCTCCTCATAAGATTGTTGCTTGGCAGGAAAGTCATCTTGGGCAGCCAGGTAAACCGACAAATCGCTTCGGTATTTTTGAAAGGCTTCCTGTTGAGCGGCCAATTCTTCTGTGACCTCCGGCGGCGGTTCCGGCGCACCGTCTTGATCTGCTTCCTGCGGGTCAGCTTCTTCAGCACCACCCACCAGTTCTTCCGCTGGCCCGTCCCAGTCATCGTAGCCTTCGGGCTTTTCCGGCGCGATGGGTTCGATCGGTGCCAGAGGTATTTTGACGAGGTCCTCCATAAAGTTAACTCGCACCATCAAGTATCGATTGCGATCCTGATCTTCGCTTGATTCATCACCCTGGCTATTCGTTGCTTCGGCCTCCGAGCCATCAAGATTGTTGGCATCGCTATTCGTAGTTTCACCATCTACGTCCACTGACTCTGCCGAACCTCCGATCTCGATTTCGCTTTCCTCTCCAAACAGGATCTCGCCGAAATTTAAAACGTATTGCACGCCGACATCGGTTTGTGCAACAAGTTCGCCTCGAGTCGACGTCAACACGATGCCACCCGACTGCGGATCTCGAGCGATGTCGAAACCTTTGTCCAATAAATCAGATTGCAATTCCTGCACCAGAGCCTGAGCCTGTTGCGGATTTTGCCTCAAGGCATTGGGAATATTCAACGACAAATCCGGCGTCAAAACTGGTTGTCCATTGAACTGGTATTTGGGGCGCACTCCCTTAATTTCGATTTGCGGCAAGTGCTCGGCAATTCCGCTGATCTCGATTGACTTGGCAATCTCAGTCTCTTCATCCAGCCCAGCCAGAGACCACGATGCCATTTCCTCATTAAGGAAAAGCTCTACAAGTTCGCCTGGCTCCTTCGCATATTGAACTGCAATTCCCATTGGCGTCTGAAACGACTCTTCAACCAGGCGATAGTTATCGAGTTTGATTTCCGTCACCTCGTGCTCGCCGATTTTCAGCAGATCCGGTTCGATCCAGTCGTTGAAATCGGTCGAAATATCCAAATCGATATTGGCTTTGAAAGTCTGGTTTTCGTCAGCTCGGCGAACATAGAACTGGTTTTCGTAGTCGGTGTCTTCGATCACCGGCCCGAATCCTTCTGAAGTCGTCGAGCGTTCGGCTTTGTTGCCGATGATCAAGTCAATCAGCACGTTGTCGTCGCCGTCCCGCATGGTAATACGCTGCCCGGCTGCGGCCACATTTCCATTTTCACTATCATTGGGATCCAACACACCAAACCGTTCGTGCTGGGAACTGAACCGACCCGCCAGTGCTTCCCGTTTCAAACCGATCAAACCAGTTGCAGTTGCCGCCAATCGTTCGGTTGCTTCCGCAGGGTAGTTGTAGTGCGAGGGGATCACCCACTGGCCTTCTGATTTTCGAATCACAAAACTCTTGAGTTCACCCACCTGATCTTTGGCGGTGATTTCCAGAGTGGCTGCCTTGGCTGGCTCAACAAAGTCTTTAAAGAAAGGCTGTCCAACCGATTCCAACTCGGGCAACTGACCGGTTCGCGTACTCCAGTCCACAACGAAGGCTGTGAGCGCCAAAACTCCGGCCACGGCGACAAACGAAATCGTTTTTGTTGAATCACTCATTGAATTAAACCTTTCGATCCTGGCTAATCCCGAAACTTTCCAGAGTTCGACGGAACAGCAGCACAACCACTCCCAATACCAGAGCCGGAATTGGTGCCAACAATATGGTCCAAAACCTTACGAACGATTCGGCTTTGGCGATATTGTTTTGCTCATCGATTCGAATGTCTTCCATTGATTCAGCAAAAACTTCTTCCAAGCGAGCGACTTCGGATTCGTATTTGACTTGCGCAGCACTTGATTCCATTTTTGCGGAATTCATCTTTTGCAGAATTGACATTTCATCATCGTCTGATAACCGGTCAGCGACCATATCCATCCGCTCCTGAGCTTCCACCAGCTTGGTTTTCTTCCTAAGCTCCATGGTCTCTTCACGTTGAGCCCGATCTTTCCGGTACGTTTCCGTAATCGTTTCGAAACGAGTCAGAGTGCGAGGATCGGGGCGACGGTTTCGCAGATTCACGAACGTTTCATTACTCGACAACGACTCGATCGCGTTCGTCAACAGCGTGAAATTGTCCAGCAGTTGGTCCACATGCTCAATTTGCTCATGGTAATAGTCACACAGAAAATCTGTGTCAGCGATCACCACCACATTGACATTGTCACCCGTAATTCGAGCTGCCAGATGCAACGCCTCGTCTGAACGAGTCAAGTTGTTCGGTTCAGCAACCATTTTTCTGAATTCGGAACCCGTCACCGGGCTGACCAGCGGGCCCTCAGTAATCTCGCCCGTCATTCGGTTGAACTGTTCGGCAATCTCGGTGGTGGTCAGGTCACCAACATCAGTGATTCCACTTTCTCCAGGCTTGAGCGTAATCAAGGATGTGAATTCCAGGTCGCTGTTTGGCAAGGGCCTAACGGCACCCGGATACATAAACATGACTTCTTTCAAGCCAGCCGAAATACTGTCCGCTCGATTGAATACATCAAAACCGGCCAGCGGTCGAGCGAACAGAAACAAATTGTCCTTGGGTCCATACTCATCGGGCCACTGACTAACTCCTATAGCAGCCACGTGCGGACTGAATCCCGGATGCGGATTATACCTCTGCCAGGCAGCTTGATCGAAACTCCAATCGATACCAAGTGTCTCGAACAGCAGCGAGCAGCGTCCGCCGAATTCACTGGAGAAAATCACTTTCGATTGCAGCGGCGCCAGGGAACCTTCGCCAAATTCTGCTGCTGAACTTTTTTCCTTGATCGAAACTTCGAAGGACTCGAGCTTCGTATTCTCTGATCGAATTTCAATCCCGGCCTGCGTTTGCTGCGAGTTAAAATCGTCCGTCAGTTCTTCACGAATGATCCCGGCATGCAATTGAACATTGTCGCCGTTCAACGTGATCTCAATCTCCGCCGGAATACTGGAATCAAATTCCATCGACTCCCGCCTAAGCACAACTTCCT
>CAZOXC010000538.1:0-3249 GCA_964583205.1 uncultured Pirellulaceae bacterium
GGTATAAAGCAGGATCACTCGGCACTGACCCAGGATGGACTCCAGCGATGATTCAATACCCGCACTGATTCCGGTATCTCCCTGCAACTGAATCGGTTCACCTTCGCTGGGATTGATTTCGTTATTTTCATGCTGGGCCAAATCCTCTTCGCTTACACCATCGGTGATCTGGCGTTGAAGAACATTGGTGGAATTATCCAAACCGCCAATATCGACAGTTCCGAAATTTCCAGCTTCAGAATTGACGGGGAAAATGTTGGCTTCCAATACTCCGTCGGATTCTTCGACAATATTACTGGCGGTATCCAACTCTGGATCGACGACACGGTAGCGATCACCAAACAGTTGTCTTAGTTCTATACTTCCGCCTGATACAGCCCCGTCCCTTCCTCTTCTTTGGACTACTTCATAATACAGGGGGGAACCATCAAGGGGGTCAACAAAATCCGTGCCACCATTTGCCGATTCCAAATCGGTTGCCGTTAAATTGTTTTCTTCATAGTGCTGTTGAGCCCTTTGGTACTTTTCCCAGGTTTCCTGGAGGTAGGCGAAAGGCGATAATCCTGAATTGAAATTCGCGCCAGGCGGAATACGGATTCCTGATGCGGGCAGAATTACTGCCACTGAAAATCGAGTAACATTAACTTCGTCATAGCCGATAACGGGACCCAAAAAGAGCGGAAGCGGTCTGTCACCTGATTGAGTACCGATCTCACTTCTACGCGTGGTTACGCCGACTGCATTGTATGGAGACACGCCCCATTCAAAATTCCAGACTCCGGAATCTCTATCAAGGCTGGCCTTGCCAAGCCTTACGTCTCTTGCACCTTCAATATCCAGAATCGCCTCACCACCTTCGTGCAATTCTGTAAATATTTCTGCTTGCTCTTTGGCTCTTAATTCAACCTCTGCCGGTGTTCTAAAGGCGTTCGCACCCAAGCCTGGCAACAATTCAGTTCCTCCAGCCAGGCTTCCAGCGTCAGCGGCTGCATGAAGTTGAGTCCGGGCAACCATCACCCAACCCACATCCACGACCAATGCGACCATCGTCAATAGAATAATTAACATGATGCCAATGAAAACAAGGACTTTGCCGGAGCGTTGTTTACGGATTAATCTACTCATGATTGTTCGCCTGACGCTTGTGCATCTCTTCTATATCTGGTTAGAAAACAGCTCGAGTTCTGTTGCTTTGGAGTACTGCGTGGATTTCCGCTGAGTCTCCGGCAAATCTATTCTCGACGCATAGTAATTTCCGTCGTCAGGGTTCTTCCGGGCGCAATGCTGGAAAAGCCCCAGGTGTTTTCGTCGTATGGAAGCTGGATTTGAACCGTAACAGGTTCATGTGACGAAATTGTTGACAGCTTGGCTTCTTCACCTGCAGCATTCAATATTTTCACTTGACGCCCAGTCTGCGCGACGTTGGCAACATCCAGGTACTGGTTGCAAATATCTACAATTCCACTATCACTCGCGCCGGGAATGATCGCTCGGCGGCAGCCTTCACGGGTCGCGTTCGTGGATACCTGGTTGAGCATCATGACGCGACCCAACTCGACGATCCCTAATACCATAAGCAGCAACAAGGGCAACACGATCGCTGTCTCAAGCATCGCCGCGCCTCGACGAAATCGGCGTTTACATCGTTGCCGACGATGTCGGCCACCGTTTATAAAATTTTTGGCTATCATTGGCTCTTTCTCATTATGCCGCGAATCCCATCCACTATCTTTATCGGGATTCGGGCTCGAGTATATAAAAATTCTGGTTTGCTTCGCGACTTCAAAGTTAATTGAGTAATTACCCCCAAAGCGATTTCCTCGGCATGTTAACTAGCTGGCTACTTCGTCCAGTAGTTCCAAGATGTCAAAGGCGGCTGGCCCCAGGATCACCACAAACAAGGATGGGAAGATGCAGATTACCGTTGGAAACAGGATCCATACCGCGGCTTTTTGAGCTTTTTCCTGCGCTTTTTGCATTCGCTTGGTTCGCAAGGAGTCGGCATGAACTCGCAACGCCGACGCAATGCTTGCTCCAAACTTTTCCGATTGCTGAACCACCGAGGACAGGCTTCGCAATTCAGCTAGGTCAAAACGTTCGGAAAAACTTCGCAAAGCTTCACCAAGCGACTTCCCCATCTGGACATGTCGATGCACGATTGTCAATTCGCTGGCCAACAACGGGTACGTTCTGGACAGGTCTTTGGAAACTCGTACAATCGCCGCGTTCAAACTGAGCCCGGCATCAACGCAAATGGTGATTACGTCCAGAGCATCCGGAATCGCTCGTCGAATACTGGTTTGTCGTTTGGCTTTTAAATAGTCCAGCCAGAGCCCTGGACCAATGACTCCAGCGATGCCAAAGATCAAAGCCAGTCCGGCCGCGTTTACCAGCGAGATAATTCCGGCGTTGTAGCAGATGAATCCAATTGCCAATGGCGCAATCACAAATGCCAACTGTGCGAAATAATAAAAGGAAGTCGAATTATTTTTGTACAGGCCGGCCTGAACCAACCGTTCCTTAAGTTTTTCCTTGGCGCTTACTTTTTCGGACTCGCCTAACCCGATTGTCTGGCCTGGAGTTACCGCGCCTGATCCTTCGGCTTCGGTTGCCGGGGTCGGGTTGCCGCGAAACGCGATCAAGATGATCAGTCCCAGACCGACGATCGATCCACCGATCAATATAATTGCAAGTAATCCTGGTTCCATACTTCTCTCTCTGCTCTGTTGTTCGAAACTCGTTGCCCGCGCGTATCAATAGTCAAAGTTCACGATTTTGCGAATCCAGACCGCACCAACCACCATCATCGCGATGGTACCGTAGACCAGTGCCGGGTGGTCAAGCAACTTGATCGCATAATCTCGATTAACAGCCAACATCATAAAGAACGCGAAAAATGGCAGACCCAACAGTACCATTGCCTGCATGCGTCCTTCCGCTGTGAGGCCCTTTACCATTCCTTTGAGTTCATTTCTCTGTCTCATTACCTTGGCCAGCTTATCCAACAATTCTGCCAGATTTCCACCGGACTGCTTTTGAATCAACATTCCCATCACCAGGATCTTGATCTCCATCAGTCCGGTACGGTCAACAAAATTCTGCATGGCCACATCTTCGGAAAGCCCAAGATTCTGTTGCTCATAACAAAATCCGAATTCAGTCCCCACGGGGTCGCCGAATTCGTCGGCTACGGCGTTCATGGCCTGGGGAATGGTTTGTCCTGCACGCAGTACACGGCTCATCAAATCC
>CAZOXC010000539.1:0-3217 GCA_964583205.1 uncultured Pirellulaceae bacterium
TTGTGAATCTGCGAATGCTTCTCGACGGCCGTTGGGTAGCACCAGGCTGCTTTGCCCCACAAACTCGAACCCGCGTTCAGTGCCGACTCGATTAACGGCAGCGAAATAAACATGGTTCTCCATGGCTCGCGCCGGCGGGATTACTTCGGAAGTCACCAGCGCTCCGCTGGGCCAATTCGTTGGCAGAATTATCAAGTCCGCGCCTCGTAACGCAAGAATTCTGGTTGGCTCAGGAAAGGAACAGTCGTAACAGATCAACATTCCTATCCGCACTCCGTCAATTTCAATGACTTCGTAGGCATCGACGCCTGGACAAGTAAACCGATCAACACCCAGCATGGGCAAGTGCGTTTTTCGGTAGTTGGCCACCAGACCATCGGGCCCCATCAGCGATAGCGAATTAAAAACTTCGTCACCGACTTTCTCAAGGTAACCGAAAACCATGTGAATCCGCTGTTCACGGCAAAACGCTTTGAGTCGATCGGCGTGCTGATTCTGTTGCTCCAGTGCCAGTGACCTGGCCTCCTCAATCGTTTCGCAGCAATACCCGGAAAGCGCGCATTCGGGGAATATTACCAAACCGGCTTCACGCTGCTTTGCCTGGCCGGCAAACTCAAGCATATGTTCGACATTGCTTTCGAACTGACCATACTGGATATCGATTTGTGCACCTGCAATCAGCACAGATTACTCCTTCTCGTAAGTTTTCAGAACATTGCGTTCGGTAACCGGATACCAGTTGTCGATCTTCAAAACCAGTTCAGCGACCAATTCAGGCTGAGCCGCCGCCAAGTTATTTTGTTCGTCGGGATCCGCTCTCAAGTCAAACAACTGTGGCCGCATTTCGCGGCCCGCATGACTCTTCTCATGGCGATTCATTTGACCATCGTAGGAGAGAATCAGTTTCCAATGATCATGAATGCACCAACGATATAGCAACGAAGCTTCAGGGTTTTCAATCTCGGCGATATCGTGAGCAAAGCTCTCACCAAAAATCGTGTCCCGCTCTATTTTGGATCCGTCCAGCAAATTTGGCAGCAAATTCAAACCCGGTAAATCAGGATCACTCTCCAGTCCCACAGCGCCCAGGATTGTTGGAAACAAGTCGATACTTGAACAGAGTTCATCTCGGACACTCGGTTTGATTCGGTCTGGCCATGAAAACATGATTGGTGTCCGCACTCCGCCTTCATGGGGACTCTGTTTCGAGCGAGCAGCGAATCCTCCTGAATCGGATTTCTGAATCCAACCGTTGTCAGTCACGTAGATGATCAGTGTATTCTCACGAATTTGTTTTTCTTCAAGTAACTCGACTAACTCGCCACAAGTTTCATCGAACCACTCGCACATTGCGTAGTATCTGGCGATGTGCGGGCTGTCGGTTTTTTCGCGGTACTTGGCGAGCAGCCGCTCGGGCGGATTGTGAGGTGTATGAGGCAAAAACGGTGCGTACCACAAGAAGAATGGTTTGTCCTGTTCAATGGAATCATTGACGAAATCTGTGATTGGCTGGATACCTTGACGGCCGATCTTCAGGCCATCGTCGCCATGCCGGCCGCCTTGCTGGGGAAAGCCTCGTGTCATTCCAGAAGTAAATCGGCCTCGGGAATATTCGCCTTCCCACCACTTTCCAGACTGGAAACTGAGGTAATCGAGCTTGGCCAGTTCGCCGGGCAGCGTAGGGATTGTGTCGACGAATGAAATCAGATCCTGCTTGCGCCGTTTCATCTGATTCGCCTGGTCGGTCATTCCTTTTGAGCTGGGGTCGTTTCCGGAAATTCGATGCTGGTGAGCATATTGTCCGGTGATGATGGACATCAAAGAGGGGCGACAGAGAGCAGTTGGGACATAGCCCCGTTTAAACAACACACTTTGGTTGGCAAGTTGATCCAGGTGTGGCGTTTCAATCACCGGGTGCCCCATCATGGAATAGTCGTTCCAGGCTTGATCATCAGAGATGATAAGTAGCACGTTTGGAGGGGTGCCGTCGTCCTGGGCGCTGAGAAGCGCGAACTGCGTAAAAAAACTGCTGAACAGAACTAAAAAAACCAAAACAGTTTGATGCATCGGATACCGGTTGGATACTTAATAGATGGCGAGCAATGAAGTTGCGATTCAGTTGACCATCATGTTGAAGGTGGACACGACTGAATTGCTTTTTGAATTTATTCTTTGCTTGACCAGTTTAAGGCATCTCGCAGCAGTTGTTTAGCATCCAGTTCCTGTTTTGGCAGGGGCGTGTAGAAGTTTTTTGTAGCGATCTTCCTTCGCAGATGGTCCATCTGCTGCTGCGGGGTGCTCTTTTCAAAAATAAACTCACTTAAGAAGTTTGTTGAAAAGGGGCCCGATACAATTGTTCCTTCAGTTTGTCCGGCGAATTTGATCAAAGTAGGGATGTGCGAAACAGCTTCCGGGTCGTTTTTGTCAAGCTCAGGATCTGTTCGCCAATTGTGATCGGATGTTAGTACGATCGTCGAGTTTTCGTACTTTCCATTCTGCTTCAAAATTTCTACGAACTCGCCAAGCAGCCCGTCGGTGTAAATCAGTTGTTCCAGGGCGGCCTGATCTGAATCTCGATCGTAGGCGACGTTCAAGTTTTTAGGTCCGTGCTGGTCCATGCAAAATGGCCAATGGGGAACCGGCAAGTGAAAAACGGCGAATTGTCCCTGCTGTTTCTGTTCAAGGATCGCAGAAGTAAAAACCACGGACTCATGCGTTTGATTGGCCATCGCATAATTTCGCATGATCTCTTCATCGCCAATGGTGTTGCGAGCAAACTGGCCCAACATCTTGCCACCCCAGCGCCAGTAAAACGCATAGACTCGTTGACGAAAATCCGAACCCAATTCGTTGTAATAAGGAACCGTTTTCAAGAAGTCGATGCGGTCTCCGAAAATCGTATGGTAGGGATGGTACCAACCCACCAGATAAGTCTGATATCCATGGCGGTTGGCCTGATCGAAAATCGAATCCAATTCTGATGTCGATTGAAACTCAGGCGAAGCAAAGCCGGTATCTCCTCGATTAAGCACGAATTGGTCGGTGTTCTGGAACAACAGTCGAGGAACCGAAACAAACGTATGGCAACCGGGTGAATGAGCGTCGGTCAACAGGCACGATTCGTTTGCAAACGCGGCCAGGTTTTCCAACCTTGGATCAATCTTGCCATCTTCATTCAGAGTTAGACGTTGTGGCCAACCATCCAGCAGGAATATAT
>CAZOXC010000540.1:0-3213 GCA_964583205.1 uncultured Pirellulaceae bacterium
CGATCTCTTCCGTAATTTCCTCGACATCGCCAGTGCACTGGTCCTTTTTGTCCTGGGAGCTGCCTTTGTACACAATCGGGTCACCTCCGGCGGACTGACCGACAACCAGCACCACACAAGATTTCGCCGGAATGGATTCGCCATACCGAGCCCGCGGCAACTGGACGGCCGCTGCGGGATCCATTTTCGACACGATCACAAAAAACGCCAGCAACAGGAATACGATATCGATCATCGGTGTGATATCGATATCCGCATCTTCCTTGCGTTTTTTGCGTGGCGGGATGCCTTCTTCTTGGTCGATGATTTGTGCCATGAACTCTGGAATCAGGTTTGCGGTTCAGTGATAAATTGAATGACGGTAAGCATTCGAGCGGCACCACTTGCTAAAATCGGTTCGAACATCGAATTCGCAAGTGACGGTGCTTCAGCAAAGTGCCTTATTTCGGGTGACGAATCAAAGCTTCCTTGAAGAATTCAAGGAACTGATTCAGCCCATAGGAAACCAGGTCTTCCATCTTCTTGATTCGAATATTGATACTGGCAGTACACAAAACCAGCGGAATCGCGATCGCCAACCCACAGGCTGTCGTGATCAAGGCGAACTGAATGTCACCCGCAAGTTCGGTTGGATCCGGAACGGTTCCCGGCACAGCCAATTTCTCAAAGGCCGCCATCATCCCCATTACAGTTCCCAGCAGACCGATCATCGGCGCGGCCTTGATAACGGTGTAAACCCAACTCAGCCAGTTATCCAGGTCAGCCAGAACGTCTCGTTGGAAACGGTCGGCAACCAGCTGTTTTACCTTGGCATAACCCAAACCGCGGTTGTCGATGCCCATTTGTGTCAACTGACAAATCGCTCGACGATCCGACTGGCAGATTTCACTGGCCATATCATAATCGCCGCGCTGCAAAGGCTCCTCGATCGCCTCCAAAAACAGCGCTTGTTGTTCTTCCGAATCGAAACGCTTTTGTTTTACTCGCATCCATACAATGACAACACAAAACGCACCCCATAAGGCAATGCCCAGGAGCACGAAGTACATGATAAATCCAAGGATTTGAAACATAGCTGGTTAAACTTCTTCCCAAATTTTCTGATAAGTAACTTGTTCTATTGTAGTTGGTCGATTCACAAGTCGGCGACCGGCGATTCTGCCGGGCAGGTCGAGTTGCCGGAAAACTGGCACCCCAAGCTTGCCCCCAGTCCGATAGTCTAATTTGTGAAAATAAAATTCAAACTCGTCACCTCGAATTCGAACTCGAAAATGAATCTTTTCAACGTCAACAATCGTCTTTCTCCCACCGTCTCTCGCCCAAGCATCTTTTCTCTCGGTTTCCAGGCAGCGAAAGATTCCTTTCAGACCCTATTCATAAAGTTTGATAATGTCGCGATTTTCAAATCATCCCGCTTCAATGGAACACAGCTCGATGGAAAACACAGCCCACATCAAATCCAACAACCCATTCTGCAATTAAGCTCGAGGTGCCAGACGGTACTCGACCTTGTGAACATAATATTCGTAGCCACTGCCCTTGGGACGAACACGAAAATAACATTTCTCAACATCAATAACGGTCTTTCCTTCTTTGGCAATGTACTGAGCTTCCAACAGCCGCAAATTGCCTCGCACGTCTTCTTCGTAAAACTGCACGATATCCCGGGTATTCACATCGGTCACACCTGCGCGTCGCGCCAATGCCTGATCCCACCTCTTCAAGCGACTGGCGGCGTAAGAAAAATAGATTCGTTTTTCTTCAGACTTGTTGGTGTAGTTGGAACGAGGACGACTTTGAGTCAAATCCGAAATCAAATCGATACGTGGCGTGGTCTTACTGACGGCACCTAACTGCACTCGGAAATAATCCAACTGCTTGGCATACTCGGCCACACGTGTCGCGGAATACTCGATCTTCCAGCGTTTCGCCTCCGAGAGCGCATTCCCGGTCCCGTTCCCAGGCCCCGAAGCTCGAATGTCTCCCAAACCTGAACCGGCTCCCATCAGGGGCGCATTCCCATCGTATTTTTCCAAGCGAGCCTTCACGGATGAAACCGATTCAGTCAAAGCCTCAAGTGAATCTGCCAACTGGGGCTCAGGCACTTCAGGAAATTCTTCCACACCTGGCTCCTGCCAGTCTTCGGCCACACCTTCCGGCCGATCATCGTTTCCAGCCTCTTCCTGCAGAACCACCGCAGTCGGCGCACTCCCCCACTCGAACAACGTCAGCCAAATTAAGAAAGCCAGAAACGTCATCAGTCCCAGAATCATCACACTGGCGATCAAAAACGCAGACGTTTTGTCGTACGTTGATACTCGAGTATCCAAAACGTACTTGTCTTCGGGTTCCTGATAAGGGATGGGCTGAATATCTGTATTAACACTCATTGCATTGCCTCATAACTGTTTGTTTTTTTCAGGAGTGGAACTCAAGCCGGTAATCCAAGTCGAAATGCGACTTAGCCATCGCTGTCGGGATCTTCGATTAATCGAGCGTCTGGCCGAATCGACAAATACCACTCAGTCCAGTCTTCTTTGAGGCTGCGCAGCTCACTTTTGTCCGGATTGTCAGACATGGGAATCGACTCCACCTTACGGCTGATAAATTTCAAACCGTTATTGGCTTCCCGAGCAATCTCCAATTCTGGATCCGTCAACGCATAAAGCAGCGCTGGCACATTGTCCAAACTACGTTCCTCTCCCAACAACTTCACAGCGACCTTCCGCAAACGATAATCCTGCTGCTTAACCAACGCTCGCAATTGAGCCAACTGCTGGGTTCGCGAGGCCCCTTCAGAATCAACACGCAGGTTCTTGATTTGCTCGACAAATGCATCCAATTCCTTATCGCCCGCCTGATCAAGGTGGATCAGCAGTTCATTGATGTCCTTCTGGACATCCACCCCGATAAATTGGCCATCGGCTCCACGACGCGTTTCTCCATCGGGAAAACCGATTCCCCCGACCAAGGTACCCTCGGCTCTGGCGGCGATCGACAACTGCATGCTGCGAGTCAAAAACAGAACCGCCAGCGCTGTGGAAACTTCCGCATTTTCACCGGCTGCCGCGGGCCGAGGCCAGGCACCGTTTTCCCGCTGAGCACGTTTGAGAAACTCAACGCCGCGGTCGTACCAATCGTCGGTGCCGGCAGTACCATCCACCAACTCGCGAAGACTGGCGTAACGCTCGAAAGCGTACAAGTAGTAATAAG
>CAZOXC010000541.1:0-3204 GCA_964583205.1 uncultured Pirellulaceae bacterium
GCACACTATCGCGGGTAATTTTGTTGATCGGGCGGAACATCATCGGATGATGCGACACGATGATGTCGACCTGTTCGCGAACGGCCTCTGCCGTCGATTGTGGAGTGACGGTCAGGCAAGTCATCACTTTATGCACTTCTTTTTCCCGGTCACCAAGCAACAGTCCGGTATTGTCCCAGGATTCAGCGAGCCGATTGGGGGCGAACTCGCTCAAGTATTGGCAAATTGTATTGACGGTCGGCATTTTAGTTACTCGATTGATCGGTTGGCGCTTGTCTACAATAGCAGCTAAATTAACTTGCTGGCAATCGGACCACTTTGACGACTGAATCAATGTTAAAACTTCGTAAGGGACTGCGTGTCGAAAACCTCAGGCTGCCTTTTAAAAAGGCGCTGCCGGTTGCGGCTGAACTGGGAGCCGAGGGCATCGAGGTTAATGCTCGGTCAGAATTTCGTCCGGGCGAGATTTCGAAAACGGGTGTGCGGCATATCCGGAAAATGCTGGAGGACCACAACCTGACGATTTGCTCGCTGCAATTTCCTACTCGGCGAGGCTACGCCGAAGCAAGCGACTTGGAAGCCCGAATTGAGGCGACCAAGGCGGCCATGCGGCTGGCTTATGAATTGGGCTGCGGACACGTCAGCAACTTTGTGGGTCGGATCGATCTGGAAGATCAAAGCAACATCCTGCAGGAAGCACTGACGGACTTGGGCATTTTTGGAACCAAGGTCGGGGCTCGGTTTGCCATTCGGACCGGTCCAGCGGATGGCGAAACATTGAAGGGATTGCTGGCTCGGTTGCCCATGGCAAGTATCGCGATCGATTTCGACCCGGCTGAATTGATCATCAACGAAAAATCACCGGGCGAAGTTCTGAAGGATGTTGGCGAGCATGTGGTGCATTTTCGAGCACGTGATGCTGTGCGAGATTTGTCGTTGGGCCAGGGGATTCCAGTGCAACTGGGCCGAGGCTCGGTGGATCTGGCCGAGTTGCTAAGCGTGTTGGAAGAAAAACACTATGGCGGATTCCTCACCATCGATCAGCCCGGAATCAACGATGCGATCATCGAGAATCATGAATCGCTGGAGTACTTGCAGCAGTTGTTTGCTTGATCATTCGCAAGTATGCGGCAGTCAAAAATTGCGTCGCAAGCGTGCAGCGCTGTCGGGATGCTAAGCCAATAGCGTTTTCGAACCTTGGTCGTCGTCAACCACAAACCGAGGCACTGCAAAACCAGGCAACCTTTCGCGCATGTGTTTGATAATCGTCTGGCCGGTGGAGATCGGTACTGCGAAATGAGCGGCACCGTGAACCTTGTCGAGGCTATTCAAATAATAGGGAATTGCTTTGTGCTCGATCAATGTCTCTGACAGTTGGACAAGTGTGTCTGGGTCGTCGTTGATGCCCTTGAGCAACACCGACTGATTGAGAAGCGGAATGCCCAACGAGTTAATCTTCTTGATCGCCTGGCCAACATCGGAATCAAATTCATTCGCGTGATTGCTGTGGAGCACGAACCAGACGTCTAGACGAGTAGTTGAGAGTGTCGTCAAAAGTTCGTCAGTCACTCGGCCAGGAATCATGATGGGCAAGCGAGTGTGGATTCGCAGTCGCCGGATATGGGGAATCGCCTCAATCTGTTCTACCAGCCTGGAGAGTGACTGGTCGTTGAGCATTAACGGGTCGCCGCCACTGAGAATGACTTCCTTGATCGAATCGTCCTGAGCGATCGAGCGCAGCGATTCCTGCCAGGCTTGATCACCGGCGGGAGCTTCCTGATAGGGAAAGTGGCGGCGGAAACAATAGCGACAATGGATGGCACATGCACCGGTGGTAATCAACAGCGCTCGCCCGGCATATTTTTGAATCACACCGGGCGCGATCGAGTGGCTCAGGTCGTTGACCGGGTCCAGCAAATAGTCGTCTGATTCCACCAATTCGGACTTTTGCGGCAACAGCTGAAGCAATAACGGATCGTCTACGTTGCCTGGTTGGATCCGGTTGACGAAGGGCAGGGGGGCAAACAGCGAGAACCCCTGGCTGCCTGTGGCTGCATCCCGGGCGATTTGCGAGGGCAATTTCAAATGCAGACAAAGCTCGAATGGATCGCGAATTGCCGACTTCAGCTGCTCTTGCCAAGTCCCCAATCTGGCGCGGACAGAATCGTTATGTGTGGGTACAATTGCCATCTTTGACAAGATAACCACTTGGAACAAATATCAATAGGACTATCGCCGTGCCAACCTACAAAACCAGTGACTTTCGAAAGGGACTTAAAGTCGAAATCGATGGAGAACCGTTTTTGATGACCGAAATGCAGTTCGTCAAACCAGGGAAGGGGAATGCTCTTTTCAAGTGCAAGCTCAAGAACCTGATTCGCGGAACTGTTCTGCAAAGAACCTACAAAGGTGGTGAAACGCTGGAAGGCGCAGATGTTGAAGAACTCGGCGTGCAGTTTCTTTACCGTCAGCAGGATACTTTTGTTTTCATGGACAACAAAACCTTTGACCAGTTCGAATTGTCGGCTGACCAGGTCGACGAGGGCTGGAAGTATCTCAAGGAGGGCATGGATTGCTCGATGGTGGTTTATAACGAAAACCCTATCACCATGACTCCACCCAATCATGTTGAATTGACAGTTGAGTTCTGTGAACCTGGCGTCAAGGGCGACACGGCAACCAATGTGACCAAGCCTGTCAAAGTTGAAACGGGCGCGGAGTTCAATGCGCCCGCGTTTATCAATATCGGTGACGTTATCAAAATTGATACTCGGACTGGCGAGTATGTCGAACGAGTACGAAATTAGACTCCTACCGAATTTCCACTGACAACAGCTTGGATACGATATGAAAGTTCAGTTCTGGGGTGCGGCTCGAACCGTGACAGGTTCAATGCATCTCGTCGAGTGTGGTGGCAAAAAAATCTTGCTCGATTGCGGCTTGTATCAAGGCCGACGAAAAACAGCCTTTAAGCGCAATCGAGATATGCCCATCAATGGCGCCGACATCGACGCCGTTGTCTTGTCACATGCTCATATCGATCATTGCGGCAATCTGCCTTCGCTGGTCAGGAGGAAATTCAAGGGTCCCATCTACGCGACGTCGGCAACTCGGAACCTGTGCGTGCATTTGTTGCTGGATTCGGCGCACATCCAGGAATCCGATGTCAAATATGTCAACAAAAAGCGCGCCAAGAAAAACCAG
>CAZOXC010000542.1:0-3188 GCA_964583205.1 uncultured Pirellulaceae bacterium
GCTCCAGTGCGTACTCATCATCAAGCAACTATTGTCGTGCTCAAGTCCGCCGCCGCCCGAGTCGTTTAGAACGTTGATGAACAAGTAACGATCGTAGGGAACGTTGCCCCACAGTTTGTGATTCTCTTTGACGATTTTGGCCAGGTCTCTTGCCGCTTGAGCCCCATCCCAATAACCAATCTCATTCACGTTGACCAGTTGGTGCGTTACCCCCGAAACTTCAAAGGGATAAACACTCAGGTGGCCAGCCACGATCGGACTATCAACCACCTCGTCATAGTTCTCCGCGAGATACTCGTGGGCAGTTCCGCCAGCCGGCTTCATACTGGTGGCTGACTTTTTCCAGTTCTGTGGCATCACCAGACCGATGCGATGCGGCAATTCCATTTGCTCGGGCACAGTTAAAAACGTGGGTGCTCCGTTCAGCACTGCGTAAGCATGCCCGACCCAGTTGGTTCGTACAGATCGTTCGTAACAAAAGACGCGGTACTTGACCGTGAATTCGCGATTGGCCCGAGTCTTGATCTCCCAACGATTCTTGCGAACCTTTTCGATATCAATCTTCCGTCCGCGTGAATCAAAGGCTTCAATTCGGTCGATGTGGCGCGCGTATTCGCGAATCAAATAAGACCCAGGTGTCCACGTTGGCAGCATGACTTGGGTAGTCTCACCCACCCCAACGGCGGTCATTTCGATTTGAACATAGTGATTCCGCGCGTCGCTCAGATCGACCACATAGCTGGGGCCGCTTGGGGAATCCTGCCCATGAATTCTTGCCTGGAACTGATCAGAACAAACAAGTGTTGTGACAAATGTGAACGCAACAACAAACAGAAATCTCATTGAATCGCCAATCGGGAAGTAGTGAAAAGCCCATTCTAATTAAGAAAATGCTCGTTTGCGCGGGTTCCGATAGCAAATTCGGCATCTAACCGGTCCGAATGTCCGCTGTATCGGTTATCGGAATTGCCCAATCGTTCGAGCCGTCATAAAATGATCGAGGGACGTCAATTTGCGGGGTTTTTCCCAGTAGAAACGTTGTCCACTTCGAATCGGCTCCTATGTTTAGGGAGCGATCGCCGTATCAAACAAGATCCCCCTCAGTCTTGGAGTCACTAATGTTTCGCCTTTTAATCTGTGCAGTCGTCTGTTTGTCGACTTGTGCATCTGACGCTTACGGGCAAACCTGGGCAAGTTCTTTGTTCAAGGAAACCAAACACGATTTCGGTGTGGTTGCTCGAGCTGCTAAAACTAAAAAGATCTTTGAGTTCACCAACACAACTGGATCGGTGGTTGAAATCAGCCATGCTCGCACCAGTTGCAACTGCACGATCCCCACTGTGCTGACTAAATCAGTCGCTCCAGGCGCAGTCGGTCAAATCGAATGCGAATTCAATACACTTGCGTTCAAAGGTCAACGGGGAGCCAATATAACAGTTGTGTTCTCACGGCCTTCCTACACGGAAGTTCAATTGCGAGTGGACGGTTACATCCGAGGCGACATTGTCTTCAGCCCTGGTTCGATCGAATACTCGGGCGCTATTGCCGGCGATCCCAACGAGCGAATTGTGGAAGTCAAGTACGCGGGACATGCTGACTGGCAAATCGAATCTGTCGAAACCAACCACCCCAACATGAAGGCCGAAGTGATCGAAGCCCGTCGAGAGGGAATTTATGTTGACTATCAACTTAAATTCACACTGGACGATTCCTTTCCTCCCAGCTTTCTGAATCACGAAGTCAAACTGGTTACCAATGACGCCAATCGTAAGCATGTCCCCTTGATGGTCAACGGGCAAATCAAAGCTCCGATCCAGGTACCAGCTATTCTGGATATGGGTCGAGTCACCAGTGGTGAAGTGGTTGTCAAGAAAGTCTTCATCAAATCGCATCGGGAATTCGCAATTCTCAAGACCGGTTGCGAAGGAGACTGTCTGGAAGTCGAGCCTGTCGACTCAAAGCAAAAAGTGCAGGTTCTGACAGTCAAACTGAAGGCCAATGAAGCCGGTCAATTCAGCGACAAGCTGACCATTGAAACCGACGATCCTTCAATGCCCACTGCAGAAATTTCAGTTACCGGCACCGTCATCGAAGAAACTGATGAATAAATAACTGGCGGCAGTAGACGCCGACCAACAAACGCAAAATAAAAAAGGCCGACTCTAACCAGTCGGCCTTTTTTCGTTCTGTCGCTGTGGATACGAAGCCAACGCTACGAATCGTTCTCAGGCTGCCGCTCATTCTGCTGCGGCTGAGACTCAGTTGCCTGTCCGGGCTGGGACTGCAGCTCCAGCTTATTGGGCTCCAGATCAAACAGGCATCCGTAACATTCCGAATCCTGCTGCTGGGGCACCGTACACTGATTCAAGCTACAGGCTCGGCTATAACCATCCAGAGCAATTGCGCCGAACACAATTAGACCGACCAGCAGCATTTGGATTGGTTTCATGAACAGTTTCTCTTGAAAGCTAAAATGGTATCTTCTATTGGTCGTCGGTTTCTGATTCGGCCTGCTTTTCGTCTTCGGCCTTAATCCTGGCAGCGGCAGTTTCTGCTTCACGGAGAACTCGCAAGGCATTGCCACCCAGCACCATGTGAATCTCTTCTTCAGTATAACCGCGGTTCAACATTTCCTGGGTGATGAAAGGATAGCCAGAAACATCTTCCAGTTGTTTCGGCAAATAATTGACTCCATCATAATCAGCACCGAGTCCAACGCATTCGATTCCGGCAATTTCCTTAATATGGTCGATATGGTCGACCACCAATTGTACATTGCCCAGAAAACGACGCTCGGTTAAATCCTGAATATCCGTCGGTACAATATAACCCGAATAAAAATTAACCATCACCACTCCACGATTCTCGGCCACCAATTCCAGAATATCATCCGGCACATTGCGAGGATGATCACAAATCGCTTTAGCCGAAGAGTGCGAAAAGATGATCGGGGCTTGGGTAATCTCCAGAGTGTCTCTCATCGTTTTGGGCGAGACATGTGACAAGTCGCAGAGCATTCCCAGTCGATTCATTTCCTCGATCACCAGTTTCCCAAACGGTGACAGCCCGTCGTTCTTCGCATCGTCAGTGGCCGAATCCGCCCAGGCCAGTGTTTTGGAATGAGTCAACGTCATGTAGCGAGCGCCTCGATCGTAGAGTTCACGCAGCACTTGCAGAGAATCGTGAAT
>CAZOXC010000543.1:0-3187 GCA_964583205.1 uncultured Pirellulaceae bacterium
GTTAAAATACTCGGCCGACCCATCCAGACCCAGTTGCTGATAATTTCCAATCGGACGATAGACCGCCATGTAGGGAGCGGCCCGACGGAAATTCCTGCATCCTCTGGCTGCATCGATAAACGGGCAGGCGATGTCTACTGAAGCCAGACAATATTGCCCAGCCAATTCCATGTCCCACAATTTTCCAATGTCATCATTAATGAACAAGTCTGAATCCAGATAGACCGCCTCAGAAATGTCACCAGGTAAAAGTTCAGCCGACAATAATCGAAAGTACGCGGTATGCGAAATGTGATGCGAAATCTTCAAATCAGCTAATGCCTGTTGATCAGGCTTTATCAAATTGAATTCAATCGGATCATCGGCCAGAGTCTCTTTCAGCTTTTGCCAACTCTCGTCTGTGACTCCACCATCCAGAAAGTGTAAACGCAACTGCTTTTCCGGATCGAGATTCTGGCAAGCACTCTTGAGTGTCACCGCCAGTGGCATGATGTATGCCTCGTCGGCAGCGCAAACCACATCGATCAAACCAGTTGCCTGGCACGATTCATTGCTGATTCCGGTTTGCGATGTAGGCTTCAACATTTATCGAGGTTTCGCCGAGTTCAATTCTGGGTCACTGCCGTTCACTCCATCGGAATCACGATCACTAAACCGACCGACCCAGTCGATTAGTTTTTGTCGAGTCCGGACTACGGGTCCGGCGATCGGATGGTTTTGAATTTGATCGAAAATCTGGTGCGCCTGTGCAAGCTCGTCCTGCAAGCTTTCGATAACCTGGTTCAAGTGTTCGATTTCGCGTCGGGCATGCGCCAATTCTGCCTGCAGCACCGTTTTGTCTTGCTCGGCAAACTCAGCCCGACTCGGAAACCACTGAGCCAAGTGGATTTGATTGACGTCTGATTCGACCGGCGGCAACAAATTGGATGGAAACTCGATTTCGCCACACTCGGCTGGCCGGGCGTTAGCATTTGCGGCAACTTCCAACATCGCTTTGATCAACGATACCATTCGCTCGGTCGCACTTGTCTCCAATTGCAGGTTGTCATGCAACAAGTACCTTTGTAGTTCGAGTCGTGCAGGCGAGGGCCCAATCATACTCTGCAGGGTAACGGCGATTTGCTCAGCAGCGGAAATTCTCCAGGCGGCATCGGTATAGATCGGGCTGTTTGTATAATCGAGCAATGCAGTGGGTTTGCCCAACAAGCTGGACTCCAGTTGCGCCGTCGAAGGCGTGGTCACCACCAAATCGACTTGATCCAGAATCTGTGCCAGCTCCTGACCAGAAAAATCGGCCGGGTGATTCTCCACTCCCACCTGGTCCGGCAAATCACCCGTTAGCCGCCAGGTAACCTCGATGCGTTTACCATCGATCGTGCCTTCCGCCTGCAACCATTTTTTCAAATCGACCAGCGATTCCAAAATTTGCTGTCGCTGTCGATCGGTGAAACCGGGACACTTGGCTGTCATCACCAGAATCCTGACCCGGTCGTTCGCTTCAGATACTTGCGGTGACTTCGCTTGAGCGACTAATGAATCGAAGCGAGGAATCCCCACGACCTCGATCTTTTCAGTGTTACCCCAGGAAGCCAGAATCCGTGCCTGTTGGTTGCCGATACAGACGACTTTGTCCGAGAGCACTGGGCGCATGGTCCAGGGACAAGCCGGTTCTATTTTTGAATTCTCCCAAGCGTTCCGCCATTCCAGAATCCCATCGATGGCATACAGAGTTGCGACGCCGAGTGTTTTCAGTTTCTGCACAGCATTGCGAAACCGGTCAAAATGCTCAGAGTAAAAATTGCCAGGTCTCCGGCGACTGCCTGTTCGACAATCTGATCCGGTCCGACGATCGAGATATCCAAATGCTGCTGCAATGGGCGCGCATGATGGGCCACTTCCTGCTCGGTACCCACATAATAAATCTTGCCCAGTGACAACGTTCTCTCCGTCACAACATCATAGTTGGATTGCGCGAATCATTTACGATGGTTCGCGATGGCGTCTGTGGGTCCAGCCAATGTTGCCGCCTCAGAATGGCGAAGTCGGCAAATGGATATGGTCGGCAAGTGAATATCGTCGGCGATGGTTAAATCAAATTGCCAACTTAGAAATCGATGTTGACGTGACCACCATCATTTCGCGAACTCAACATGTGAAGAACGGGTTCCTCGATGAAGTCCGGTATCGTATGGGTACTTCCGTCACCAAAAACGAAATTGCAAGTAGCTGGATGCTCACTGCCCCAAACGGGTCGAGCACCTGGGCCGGGAACACCCACATCATCGCCAGCGATCGGGAATCCGATGCCGCCGATCCGCATGGAAGTACCAGGATCGTCGCCGTTGTAAATACTTCCGTCGCCCCAGCCGCCTGGTTCGCCTTGATGATTCCAGTCAACCTTTTTCTCACCAACAAACAACGTACTGGACAAACCATCAGAAATGCTTCTGTACGAATAGCGTCCTCGTGGACGACCAATCAATCCGCCGTCGCCACCAATTACATTTTCTGAAGCCAGTCCGGAATTGAACACACCATCCAGATCACCATCGAATCCGGCCCCCGGCCAATCCGTCTCGCTTATGTAAAAATCCGGAGTGCCAGCGTTGCCGGCATAGTCCGAAACTGCGCCGACGTTGATACCACCTAACTCGAATTCACTGACTTGCCCGCCAGCTCGGCGTGAAGGGCAGTTGAAAATGCCGGGAATCATCCTCACAGCATCAGCATCCTGAATTGCATAGGGAAACTTGATATCGAACTTGCGATAAATATTGTCACCTTCACAGAAGGGCAACAAAAAAGTCGGCCAGGTCATGTAGTGATCAGCCGCGCGAGCCGGAGGGATTTGCCGATGTGAGCTGTGATAGTTCTGGAGAGCAATGCCGATTTGTTTGAGATTGTTCAAACAACTGGTCCGGTTGCCGGCTTCTCGTACCATCTGCACAGCCGGTAACAGCATACTCATCAAGATGCCAATCACGGCAATCACGACCAGTAATTCGACAAGTGTAAAGCCTCGACTGCGAGCCTTGGCCAAACCATTCATTCTCATAGTTGATAACATCTGTGAACACTCTTTAGGTGGGGGAACCATTCACTTAACGATCTGAAACGCCGATCGTCTCCAGCCAACGTCGCCACTCCAGACCAAAGCACCCGCGTTTATGCGGAGATTCGTCTATTT
>CAZOXC010000544.1:0-3182 GCA_964583205.1 uncultured Pirellulaceae bacterium
ACCTTGAAACTGAAGGTTGAAGTTAAAGAAGATGGTGCTCGGATCTACGGCAAGGCCTGGAAGACTGGCTCAGACGAACCAGATGAGTGGACTTTGGAAGCATTCGATCCACATGCCAACGAAGCGGGTGCTCCAGGTTTATATGTTTCCGCTCTGGCCGATGCCTACTGGGACAACATCATCGTTATTCAACATGACGAGTAAGCGGTAGTCAGAGATTCAACAACAAACGACAAGATAAACTTAAAATAATCCAATTGAGGATCTTAAATGTCAATTAATTTTCGACAACTATTGACGGGTGTTACTGCCCTTGTGGCGGTAATCTGCCTGGGCGTTTGTTCATTGCCAATGCAATCAGCATCAGGCCAGACAAGCGCTAACGACTGGGAATTGTGGGGCGGTGGGCCCAACAGAAATATGGTCAGCGGGGAAATCAAAGTTTCCCTGGATTTTGATCTGGTTTCCGAGTCCAACGTCAAATTCATTAAACAACTTGGTTCACAAACTTATGCGAACCCGGTTGTCTCAGGTGGAAAGATTTTTATCGGCTGCAATAACGAGGGCGGATATCGTCCTGATATTACTGGCGATAAGGGTGTTGTCCTTTGCTTTGATGAAGCAAGTGGCGAATTCCTCTGGCAGTTGACTCGAGACAAACTTCCTACTGGCCGTGTTCATGATTGGCCTTATCAAGGAATTTGTTCGACACCTCATGTGGTCGGAGATCGAGTGTTTGTAATCTCCAATCGCTGCGAAATGATGTGTTTGGATACAGAAGGACTCAAAGACGGCGAGAACGACGGACCTTATACCGATGAAGTTTCCGATCACGAAGATGAAGCTGATATCATCTGGTCGGTGGACTTGATGGAAGAGTATGGAGTCTTTCCTCATAACCTGGCCACCAGTTCTCCGCTTGTTTACGAAGACAAGATTTACTTTCTGACTTCGAATGGTGTTGATGAAGCTCACATCGAAGTGCCTTCGCCACGAGCGCCTTGCTTTATGTGCATGGACGCAAAAACAGGTGAAGTTATCTGGGAAGACAACTCGCCATTCGACGAGATCCTGCATGGACAATGGGGATCGCCGACAATCGGTGTCGTGAATGGTAAGGCCCAGGTTTATATGCCAGGCGGCGACGGTTGGCTGTACGCGTTCGACGCAGACGAAGGCGATTTGGTTTGGAAGTGCGATCTCAACCCCAAGGATTCTGTTTGGGAGTTGGGTGCTCGAGGAACTCGTAACGCGATTATCGCTACGCCAGTGTTCTACGATAACAGTGTGATTCTGGCTGTCGGACAAGATCCAGAGCATGGTGAAGGTGTTGGCCATCTGTGGCGAATCGACGCGACAAAAACCGGCGACGTCAGTGCTGAATTGGGTGAAAAAGGTGAGGCGGGCCGGCCAAATCCCGATGCTGGAATTATCTGGCACTACGGTGGCGTAGATGAAACTGGCGACATTACCGGTGATCAGGGCGAACCTGTTTTTCGTCGTACGATGTCAACGGTTGCTGTCCATGATGGACTGGTTTATGCGGCCGATCTGAGTGGGTTTTTCCATTGCATTGACTTGGAAACCGGCAAACGCAACTGGATTCACGATATGTATTCGGGAATCTGGGGGTCGCCGATGGTCGCCGACGGAAAAGTCTTTATCGGTAACGAAGACGGCGTCCTGCTGGTGTTCGAAGCCAATGCAAGCGAGGCCAAGTTGCTGGGTGAGTTCGCTACTCGAGGTGCTTCAATTTATTCGACACCGACCTTCGCAAATGGCGTAATGTACTTGACCGATCGAAACACGCTTTACGCAGTCGAAGTTTCCAAAGACGAGTAATCGAAATTGATCCTATGATTTCATCTAAAATCGGATTTAATATCCTTGTGAGCGCCGCAATTGTTGCGGCGTTTTCGTTTTCCTGTATGGCGCAAGATATGTTTGTGGGCGATTGGAACGCAAAGTTGGTGGTGAATGATGACTTGGCTCTGCCTTTCGGTTTGACGATCGAGTCAAAGAACGATGGCTTGGTCGCCACCATTAGCAACGGTCCGGAAAAGATCCCGGTCGATGCGATTCTGGATTCGTCCGGATCTCGTCTGACACTCGATTTCCCCCACTATGATTCGAAAATTGTGTGTGGAGTCGTTGAGTCCGAGCATGGGTTGGAATTGCAAGGCAGTTGGAAAAAATTTCGAGGTGACGATCGCCTGGCAACGGTTCCTTTCGCGGCAGATCAGCGAGAGCTGGACGATTTCGAAAAGACGGACGCCTTTGTAGGACGATTCGAAGTCGACTTTGACGGTGATGAACAAACTGCCGTTGCTGATTTCCAGCCCGGCAAAGCGACTCGAGCTAACTCCATCCACGGCACGTTCCTGACCACGACCGGAGACTATCGATTTTTGGGCGGCGGAGTCAAAGATAACCAACTGATGTTGTCATGTTTTGACGGCGCACACGCTTTCTTGTTTGTTGTCGACTCTACAGGCGAAGATCAACTGGAGGGTGAATTCTATTCTGGAAACTGGTTCCAGCAGGATTGGAAGGCGACTCGCAACGATTCCGCCCAATTGCTGGATGCTACCGAGCTAACTCAGTTCAACAACGATGTGGATTTGTCCGAGTTATCGTTTCGCGCTCTGAATGGGCAATCATTCAAATTGGACAGCGTGATCGGGCAGGGCAAGCCATACATTTTAGAAGTGTTTGGTACCTGGTGTCCCAATTGCCATGACGCAGCTATCTATCTGAGGAGTGTACAGCAGCAGTATGGTGAAAAGCTGGGAGTACTTGGGCTGGCGTTCGAGTTGTCTGAAGATTTCGAACGCAATGTGGGGCAAATAGAAGTCTACAAGTCAAAATTTGAGATCGACTACGAGATCTTGATCGCTGGGCCAGCTGACAAGACCCAGGCAACCGAATCGTTGGGAGTGTTAGATCGAGTCCGCTCTTACCCGACCTTTATTTTCGTCGATGCAGAAGGTAATCCGGTAGGAATCTATCAAGGGTTTTCCGGTCCGGCGACTGGTCAAGCCCATGAACGGCTCAAGGAAACGATCGAAAATAAAATCAAAGCACTGTTGGAATCTGCCAAATAACCGGACAAGGGTTCCTTGCCGCGTTTGCTCCAGACTTTTGAGTTGCTCCAATTAGCTTGAGATGAATGATATGAAGTT
>CAZOXC010000545.1:0-3173 GCA_964583205.1 uncultured Pirellulaceae bacterium
GCACATAACCGTCGGCCGCTTTTTGTTCGGCCTTGAGCATCGGACCAAAGTCTTTGCCAAGCAGCGCTACGATCGGCACAAACAAAATTGCAAAAATGATATAGAACCGGTAAGGAATACTCTGCAAAACCAGATTGAATTCGTTTACGCCTTCCAGAGGCTGATCCAAATTCGCATTGATCGCCTCATAGCCGACTTTGGTTTCCGAGATCAACATCGCCACCCAAGTGGAAATAATTGCCAGCCCGGCAACCGGTGCAGCCGTCGAGTCCACCAGGTACGCCAGCTTTTCCCGCGAGATTTTCAAACGATCCGTCACCGGTCGCATGGTGTTACCCAACAACAACGTGTTGGCATAATCATCAAAGAAGATGATCAATCCCATCACCCAGGTGACAAACTGGCCAGTAATTCGATTACGAGCAAAGGGCGACAACAAGTCAACAATACCGTGCATGCCTCCGGAACGGTGAATGACACCAACCATCGCACCCATTAACACCACGAACCAGAGGATCCGCAGTTTTTCTTCGTCGACTAAAACCGCCCATAAAAACTGCTCGAACAATACGTTCAGCGTATTAATGAACAAGCTCCCCAGAGCCGAAAATCCCATGATTCCATCGACGCCACCCAACATTCCGCAACCAACGACGATTCCGAAAAACAAGGAAAGAAGAACTCGACGAGTCAAAATGGCCAGAAAAATCGCGATCAATGGCGGCAAGACCGACGCCAGTCCGAATTCGGCTGCCGGCTCGGGGCCCAGAATCTCATCACAAAATTGCCCTTGATTGACGTTGAAATTCCAACCGCTGTCTTTCTCTTTCAGGCCAATCACCCAGTCACCCGAATCACCGTTACCCATCACCCAGCTGGTCACAATCATCTGCGTGTTTTCACTGAGTTCCAGAATCCGGGGGGAACGAAATTGCAGCTGGTTGATTAATTCCGGCGATCGTTCATAAACGTCCTTGAAACGGCGGATCAAGTCATCCGAATCACCGCTGAATTTTCTGATTTCGGACAAGCCATTTTCGGACAATTCATCGATCAACTTTGCGACATTGCTCAAATCTTCTTCCAGCCGTTGCTGCTGCTCTTTATATTCCGCAAACTCCTCCTGCGTACCGAGCTCTTCAGCTTCCTCCTCGGTACCCCCAATCTCTTCCTCAATGTCTTTGCCGAACTCTCTTTCGAATTGTCGGTTGAGATCTTGTATAATCGGCTCACGCAACTCATCTACTGTGTCGTTGAATGGCACAAAAAACTGTTCTATCTCTCCCGAGTTCCAGGCGATCTGCCGCAGCTCGATGTACTTGTAAGCAATCCTGGCAAGCGCTCGGCGTTCTGGATCGTCATCCTGCGCATGACAAAAGCTGGGTAGCCCCAGGAACATCGCATAAAACAAGCCGGTTGAGATCGAGGCCAACATCACACGTTGCCCGATGATTGCATTCCGCCGCATATTTCAATCACTCAATTGAAGAGAGTTGTCGCTTTTACAAGCTGCCTATCGTACTTGCATTCGCGGTACAGGCCAACAATCCAGCGGCGATTTCGTTTGAGCTGGTTCAATAAATACGAGACTATGCTCGAACAACTCAGGCGGCCGAATTCTTTAGATTGTCAAAAGAGCTACAATCCTCGCCATTGTTTTTGTCGCCAGCGACCAGATTCGATGACGATCCAGGCAACACCAAAGTGATCTTGGCTCCGCCTTTTCTGCGGTTTTTCAACAAAACAGAACCATTGTGCAATTCCAGAATTCGATAACACCTGGATAGACCGAAACCCAATCCTCGCCCAGCTTCTCGACCACTGAAGAAGGGGTCGAATTTGTGCTCAAGCTCCCTGGAAGAAAATCCCGGCCCATCATCAACAATCTCGATGAGAGTCTGATTTTCGGCCTGCTTGAGACCCACAGTGACCGTCCCACCGGCTCCCAGTGACTGAAACGAGTTTTGAATCAGGGAATCCAAAGCGAATTCAAACTGAGCTGGGTCCACATTGGCTTTCACAACCGGATCGCTGCACTTCAGACTTAAACTGGTTTTCTGAAGCTTGGCCGACCAGCGGTTATCGGAAACCAGTCGGTCCAGCAATTCGACCAAATCGACGTTTTCAAACTGAGGCTGCGGTGGATGCGCGTAATACATCGCGTTCGAGATCATTTCGTGAGCCCGCATCGCTTGCTGTTCGATCATTGCCAGTCGTTGTCGCCGATCCGGATGCTGCTCATCCCGCAACAACAATTGAGCTCGAGAAGCAATATTGGCAAGCGGGTTATTGATTTCATGACTGGCTCCATAGGCAAATTCCTTGAGCGCCGCCAATTTCATGTCTTCTAATTGATTGCGATTCGCTGTGGCAAGCTTTAGTTGGCTGGCAAGCTTCACCAGGCACAAAGAATCTTCACCAAGTGTCTCTGCCGGTTGCTGGCGGTACTGCCGTGCCAACTGTTTGAACGAGTGCCTACCTGATCGAAGGGAACTATCTTTGTGCCGCAATAATTTTTGCAACCAGGATTTATGGCTGCGAAAATAACTGGCCGCATCTTTGCTGCTTAGAGTACCTTCAAATTGCACCAGCAAACGGACCCACTGATTTACCAGGTCTTTCCAGCGCAGTTTGCCTTGTTGATATTCCGCCAGGACTCGAAAATACTGCTTGGCCCGTTGAGCAAGCTGTTTTGTGCAATCCGATTCCCGGCTGGCCGAACCAGGGCCGCAATTGGTCGACAGCATCTCGATCAAATCGGTACAAACAAGATTGCATAAATTCATGTTTGTAGAATTCGAGTGCGTTTTTGCTTCCAACAGCAACAACAACAGCGAGGGCGACTGAACCAACAACTGCCTAATCATTCGTTTGACTTGACGCAGCTCAACAGGATCCGCAGCGACATGATCAGCCGCGAAACCATGGCCAGTGAATTGCGATTGAGAAATCCACAACTGGGCTAGTTGCAGAGAATGCTGGTTGGATATTGGCAGTTTCAGCCAGTACTTGTCTGTTTTGAGATTCAAGTATTGCATGATTCAGACCATTCCTTGGCGAATTTGCAGACGATGCCGGTTTCCAAGTCCCACCCAGAAAAAAAGCGTATCACCCGGAAAAGCGATACGCTAAATGTGTTTTTCACTTGTCCCGACAAAGCGGGACATCAGGGC
>CAZOXC010000546.1:0-3172 GCA_964583205.1 uncultured Pirellulaceae bacterium
AATCAGAAACACTCGGAGTGGCTAAGCTGTGCCGACCTTATTGATTTCTACCTCGCGGAAGCGGAAAAACCAGTCGTAATTGATCTTTCAGGTGGCCAGCCAGACTTGGTTCCGGAATGGGTGCCATGGATGATGCAAGAACTGATCGGCCGCGGCCTCGCGGAGAAAGTTTACTTGTGGTCGGACGACAATTTAAGCAACGACTATTTTTGGAAATACCTAACAGACGAAGATCGTCAATTGGTGGCAAATTATCAAAACTATGGAAAAGTCTGTTGCTTCAAGGGCTTTGATCCGCAGTCGTTTGCGTTTAATACCAAGGCAGCCCCAGAATTGTTTGAACGCCAAATCGAATTGCTCCAGCGCTATGTCGATCTCGGCATAGATGTCTATGGCTATGCAACCTTCACAGCTTCGGAAAAACCGCGATCAGAGTCAATGAAACTTTTCGTTGACTCTTTGCAACGTGTCCACCCCGAACTTCCGCTGCGAGTCGTACCACTTGAAATTCGACAGTTTGCTCCTTTTGATGACCGAATACTCAACGATTCTCATCACGATGCTATGTCTCATCAGCACACTGCAATCAATTTTTGGCACGAAGAACTTAATCAGCGATTCTCACCAAAACAGCTTGCCCAAGACATCACCGAAGTTGGACTCAACAGGCAGGTCAAATAATGGAAATGAAGACAAACATTAGCTTTGAATCGCAGGTTGACAACTGGGTTGGTGAAGCGGTTACCAACGGTGCTCGGTCACTTGACGAAATCATCTGCGCTCTTCCGGGCGTCTATCCAACCGTTGCCGCAGCTTCCGTTATTCGGCTAAAGCTACAACAGTTCATTGAACCCGCGTTCGGCGGACGAATGAGTACCACGACTCCCAATAGGAACCGAAATAGTGCGTCGAGTTTCTCGAATGAGCATCAATTGCCGACGCCGCATCCGCTTGATTTCGACTGGCGATTTACGGCGCGCACTGCAAATTGCGTTACTCAGATCTGTAGGAGTTTAGGAAAGCGATTGCTTTGTCTTGGCACGCCGTCCGTGTTTGTTCGCGCCAAAAAACATGGCCTTTTTAAGTCCACTCAACTCGTTGATAACAACGCTGAAATGGTACGTCATTTGAGAGTGAACTATTCTGGGGTCGTAAAACATGACATTTCACGAAGCGCTCTCCCTAAAATTTTGCCCGCAGACGTCGTGGCGATGGATCCTCCTTGGTATTTGCAGGACTTGCAGGAATTCGCGTGGGTTGCATCGAAAATGTGTGTGACTGGTGGATTCATAGTTGCCTGTTTGCCGGCTGAAGGAACGCGTCCCAACGTAAAGGACGAGCTGTGCACGTTTTTGAGAAACACAAAGGCATATGGATTCTCTTTGTACCTACAAAAGCCAAACGTGTTGCGGTACCAAACACCTCCCTTTGAGCAAAACGCGTTGAATGCTGCAGGAATCGAAGTTCGATCAGACTGGCGCAGTGGAACATTGTGGATTCTACGAAAGGAACATGGACATAATTTGCCACGGCCATATCGACAATCAATTCAAGACGATCAGTGGTGGGAGTCCTCCATATTGGGTACGCGAATTAGGTTTAAGAAGCTGGCACAACTTTGCTTTGATGATCCAACTTTGACGCCAATCATTGATGGCAATGTTCTAATGTCTGTGAGCCGTCGAAATCGAATGCGTGAATTTGTAGATGTCTGGACATCAGGAAACCGTGTGTTCGCATGCAGAGGAACTGATGTTCTGCATCAGATCGCGACGGCGATCAAACTGAAACAGGATGTCCACAGCTTTATTCAGCATCAGTTTGAAGTATCTCTGGATAAAAGGCAGCGAGAGTCAATTGACAACGCGGCAGCGCAAATTAAGCGTATTGCAATTCTTGAGTCGAAGGAACGCGGCGTGTCGAATTGCGTTGGCCAAGGATGGGTTGGATGTTCGCACAAATAATTGACCAAATACGGCCCGAGCTCGATGAAGACGCCTTTTGGCGGTCGTATTTTAACAATCACGCGCTAACGAATCCTCCATCGGTTTCAACACACTTGGCAATCCTCGTGGAACCCTTCCTACAGTATGTGTTGGATGGCAAGAAAACGGTCGAATCTCGTTTTGCAGTTCGCCAAACACCTCCAATTGGAGTTGTTTCGGACGGTGATGTTGTTCTGCTAAAGCGGGCGGCAGGTCCGGTTGTGGGAATTTGCCGAGTTGCTAATGCTTGGCATTATGACTTGGATCCCGAGTCCGTTGAAGAATTAAGACAAAAGTACTCGGTGGCACTCTGTGCGTCTGATCCAGAGTTTTGGGCAGTTCGGTCAGATGCCGCTTATGCAGCGTTGATGAGTTTGGATAATGTTCTCAGCCTTTCGCCCGCATCAGTTTCAAAGAGTGACCGACGAGGATGGGTTGTGCTACGTCACCGAACAAATCAACTGATGTTGTGGGAGGAATGATTTTGATAATTGGGTTCTCTGGAAAAATCAAAAGTGGCAAGACTACTGTTGCTAAAGCCGTAGCATCGGAACTTGGAATTGCGCACGCGTCATTTGGAAACTACGTTCGATCAGTTGCACTACAACGGGGATTGGACGAAAACGATCGAGATGTATTACAGGTCGTTGGAACGTCGCTCATTCAATCCGGTTGGACCGATTTTTGCATTGCCGTGCTTGAGGCAGCAAACTGGAATGAAGGCGACTCAATTGTCGTGGATGGAATTCGGCATGAACGAGCGATCACGACGTTAAAGGAAATTACGAAGCCACAGAGCTTTCGGCTTGTGTATGTTGAGGTCGAGGACGAACTGCGATTTAAACGGCTAGGAAAAGACTCTTTTGACACGGCTAAAATGGATGCTCACTCAACGGAAAACGAAGTCAAGAGCACCCTTAAATCTATGGCTGACAAATGCGTTGACGGCTCAGGAGATGTAGATCTCATAGTCGTCGAAATTTGCGAATTCATGCGTAGCGAAAACTAAGCCAAGGCGTACGGGTGGCTGTAAAGTTTGCAGGTTGTTTCGATTTCTCGAGAGAGAAAAGGGGACGCAGCGGACGCAGCTCATTGTTTTCTACCTTCCAGTTTTGGTCTCCCCCGTTCTCTGAGTGTATGTTTCAATTTTAGCCGTGATGAAGCTTGTGTCACAAATCGGTCCGATC
>CAZOXC010000547.1:0-3170 GCA_964583205.1 uncultured Pirellulaceae bacterium
TTTGATGACGGTGCGCAGCGAAGGCCAGTTCAATACCGTGGTTTACGAAGAAGAGGATCTGTATCGTGGACAAACGCATCGCAATGTTGTGCTGGTGAATCCGCAAGATATCGATCGCCTTGGATTGAAAGCCAGCGAGTATGTCAGAGTCGTCAGCGAAACCGGCTGTTTGGAAAGAGTTGAACTGGTTTCATTCCAGGAAATTAAATCCGGCAACGCGCTGATGTATTTTCCGGAAGCCAACATCCTGGTTTCTCGACAAGTCGATCCAAAGTCCAGGACTCCCGCCTTCAAAGGAGTGTTGATAACCCTTGAGTCAGCCGGGTAGCCGAGTTCAATCGCTGGAATTCCCTACGATAAGTGCCCGAATCACTCCGATGATTCCCAGAAGAATCATGACAACCGGGAAATAGAAGAGGTATCCAACCAACAATCCGCCGCCCAGCCAGACCACACCCAGAACTAACATTCCAACACTACCCATTAGTGTACTATTCAGTGAATTTCCACCGAGCTTTCGTTTGGTTTTGCTTTCTTTTCTGGCAGCTTCGTAAATTTCCTTGCGACTCATAGGTTGATTGGAAGTCTGTGCCGAAAAGCTGTTGTGAGTGGCGGTCTGATAGCCGGGCGCAGAATATCCTGCCGGGTGAGGTTGGTTTGGCAAGCCGCCTGCTGGTTGCGAGTTTGCGTTGGTGATCGTGACCATCGCACCACATCCGCATTTGATTCGACGTCCGATCATGGCCGCGCTGGGTTGACGCGTGTTTCCACAATTTCCACAAACCGCTAATCCTCGGTTGGAGTCAATCGCGGGCGGCGAATTGTTGACGACAGGTGACTGAGCAGGTTCAGCGAATTGGGGCTGTTGGTAAGTGGGCTGCTGAATCTGATGGCCCAGCGTATCGCCGGCAAATGGGTTCGCGGCCGTGGCAGGATTCGCGGTCGAGGCTGGGTTCGGATCAGACACCAGTTGAGAAATGGGAGAATCGGTCGGTGAAATAAGTGGAGGTTGTGGTTGCGGTACGTTGGGTACTCGCATTCTGTTACCGCACTTGCACTCTACAGTTTTGCCAGCAAAATCATGTTTTAGATGGTATTGCTTTTGACAGCCGCTGCAGGCAACGTTGATACCCATTTGCCAACTCTCAGAGTGAGGAAATTCCGCGTATACCTACGCTCTGTTACCAAAGCCACGATTATGACGTAAGCCGTGGGCAAAATCTATCAGGGAAATCCACCTAGCTGATGAATTTCATTGCTGACCACCATCAATAATGTCTCGTGTCTTATCGAGGATTTGTTGGAAAATATCGTCGCTGATTTCAAGGTTGTCGGCGAGTCTTTTCAGGACGGTGACTTCGTCGGGCGTTACGCTACCATTGGTTGCTGACATCTGCATCAAAATAGCGATGCATTCGGAAGGGTTGTCTTTGAGAAAAAGGAATTGCTCGTTACAAAATTCGCTGTCAGATTCGGCTCGAGCAACCATGGCTTGCAGCGAGGCTTTTCCAACGCCAACGTCCGCAGCCAGTTGGAAAAGCAAATTCATTTCCTGTTCATCTGTATGTCCATCAGCACCCGCCACACAACAGGCGGCTCGCAAGACTTCGACTTTTTGAATTGGAGTCATACTCATAATAATACTCAGACCGTAGAAAGAACTTTGGGATTTACCGGTTGCCCATCTGTTTTGGCTGACGCGAAACAGGCATCCAGAACTGATTGAGTTTTTAAGGCGTAATCGGAAAAGTATGATTCCGTTTGGCCAGTGTTGACGATTTCGCTCATCCTTTGAAACAGGAATGTTTCCTGTGCCTGTTGAGCTCCATTGGCATATTCCCTGACGGATCGAGTTTGCCGGTGGTCCTCCATCCGGAATTCGCAACCCTCGACCATAAATTCAGCGTTGGATATGCCGAATTCAATTTGATTTCCAAAGTAAGGCAGCACGAAATCTTCAATCGTGATTTGCCCGTCGGTTCCACAGATAGTTGCCGACTGCTGCATGCCGGTTTGGAAGGACACGTAGAAACTGGCTGAAGTGTTTTCGCCAAAAATCAACTCGCCAGAAAACTCCATAGGAACTGGTTCGGGACTTCCGGGTCGCTGAAGGCTGGACAACATGTTTCCGGTCACCGACGAGGGCATTTGTCCGTTCATTGCCCACAAGGCAAATCGTATTGTGTACCATCCCAAGTCTCCCAGGCAGCCGTGAGGTTCGAGCGTGCTGTCGGTGCGGATATTGGATTGGCGAAATTCTTCTGGAGCGTTGAAACTGAACATGCAATTGATCCGCTTGACGTCACCAATCGCTTTTTCCTGTTCAAGTGCGTGCTTGATCGCATTTAATCTCTGGCTGTGCATGAACATCACGCCGTCCATGAACTGAACGTTGTTGTGTCGGCAAGCCTCAACCATTTCTACCAGGTCTTCGAAATTCGAGGCACAGGGTTTTCGCAAAGGACGTGCTTTCCGGCATTCGCGGCCTTGATCACCCATTCTTTCCGGGTGGCGGTGGGCAGTGGGATGTAAACGGCATCCACATCAGGATGTTGTATCAAGCTCTCGTAATCTTCGAGTGCTTCCGGACAGGGCTCAAATGCGTAATCGGCCTGACATTGGTCGATAAATTCCTGAGCACGCTGCCTGGTTCGGCTGGCCACACAGCCCAGAGTGGCGTTGGGTGAGCGATGGATGGCTTGCCAGTTTTTTTGACCGATCTCGGCGGTGCTCAAAAATCCCCAGCGACAGATTTTGGACATGATTGATCCCTGATCGTTAGCGACAAAAACGGAGCGAGCGTCGAAAGACCGGTCGCAGCCTGATTCCAATCGGACGGACCACGCTTGTCGGACAATACGAGAAGTTCATGGTTGGGTAGCGGCCGAATTGAGTCCCCGATTGTTCGATGGGAAGTGAGTCGCACCCGCAATTGTTGATCAATCCTGAGCCAATAGTATTTGCGCTCCAGCTTTCGGTTGTTTGAACTGATTGATTCGCGATTGTTATTGATGATTCTGTGTTTTGGAATACGGGTGGTGGAGCTTGATCCAAGCGAACCAAAAACAAGTTTCTGAACCAGACTTGTTGCCCATGGTCCTGCAACATGATTCGTCCAAACTGGTTTTCGCCAAACCCTTCTTTGTTGTGGAACTTGCTGGCTTGTATAC
>CAZOXC010000548.1:0-3166 GCA_964583205.1 uncultured Pirellulaceae bacterium
CAACGCAGTTTTCGATTGCGAAAGTTCCAATTCAAATCGAGTCTTGGCAATCTTGTAATCGGTGTCATCGATTTTGACCAGCAAATCATCCGGTTTGACAAAACTTCCCGCCTGGAAGCACTCCGATTTTTCGGTGACGGTTCCGCTGACCTGGGCGGGAATTCGAACCTCGCGATATGGCACCACCAGACCGGTGACCTGCATATTCAATTCGCCGTCGAATTCGTCAGCCTTGTAGGTGGCCACGAAATGCGCAGGCTTTTCTTCGGCTTCCTTGTCCTCCGATTTGGGAGCCAATACCGCCAATAAAATCATCAAGCCCAATCCGCTGATAAATATCAAAGCGGACAAGATATACTTGACCAGCGATGGCAGTTTGATAATTCGAGGTTCGTGCATTTTACTTCTGTCTGATCAACTTGAGGCTTGCCTGAGTATCGCCGGTTTCGATTGCCGCGATACAGAAACTACTTATGTGACTGGCCAACTGTTTCACCGCAAAGTCAGGATCGTCCTGATCTTCGATAAATAACGAAACTACATGCCTTGAGTAACGATAAAAAATACATTGTCCAATGATGCTGAAGCCGATTTTCTTCCGCTGGTTGCTGTCCAGAGGCCGAGGACTCAACTCGTCGACGATGCCTAGCAGCAATTCGAAGACTGGGCGAAAGTATTCTTCCACCAGATCTTCGCAAACGTCTGTGGGTTGTAGCACTTCATTCATCAGCAAACGAACTTGCCAGGGAGCATCGCCCAACGCAACGATCCGTTTGAGCATGGTCTCGACGAACCCCGCCAGCTTTTCTTTGGGGCAAAGAACCGAATCCAGCTTGGGAAAAGGATGGCGATCCGCCCGGGACTCGCGAGCAAACCGAACCGATTCGCGGTACAGATTGTCTTTATCTCCGAAGTAGTAATTGACGGCGTTCAAATTGACTTCGGCCGCCGCGCAAATTTCACGAATCGTGGCGTTTTTACGCCCCTTGTCCGCAAAGATCGGCCCAGCCGCCTCAAGTATCTGTGTTGTACGCAAATCAATCGACATTGGATGCAATTCTCACCGGATTTCCCATTATTAGATGTTTAAACAAGTGTATTAAACAAGTGTTCTTCGGCAATAGCAAAAGTCAAAACAACTAAGCTTGGCGAACTTTGACTTTTCCAGTGAAATCTACTGTTCGCTGGTAAAAACAGTATCTTTAGAACTTCCTAAACTACACCTGAATCAACCTCAGCTTGGTTTCCAAGCTCACCGATGCAACCATCAAAACTCCGGAGGCAAATCGCCTGGCAAGCCGCAAGGCTGATGTATTCTCGCGAAGAGTCCGAATATTACCGAGCCAAAATGAAGGCGGCTCGAGCCATTCACAAAGGCTGGGTCAAACCGGCCGACTTGCCCAGCAACGCTGAGATCCGCGATCAAATTCAGACGTTCGCCATGATTCACGAAGGTGAGCGACAAACAGAAACGCTCCGCGATATGCGAATCGAGGCGCTGCGGATGATGCACTTGCTGCGAAGATTTCATCCTCGAATCATCGGCAGTGTGCTGACCGGTCATATCCGTCACGGTTCGGATATCGACTTGCATGTGTTCTCTGATTCCGTCGAGTCCATTCGAGGCGAACTTGAATACAACGGTATTGTCAGCGACCTGGAAGAAAAACGAATCGTCAAGCAAGGCGAACGGCAACTCTACCGCCACCTGTACATTCAGGATCGACACAAGTTCGAGTTGACGGTTTATCCGACAAACAAATTGAATTTTGCATTCAAGAGCAGTATCACCGGCAAAACGATCGAACGAAAATCAATCGCCCAGTTTGAACAAATGCTGGAATTGGAATACCCCAGCATCGTCTTAACAGATGAGCTTGAAGAAGCCGCAGAGCGAGTCGATCGTTTCCAAGTGTATTTGTCGTTGTTGTTGCCAATGGAGAATGTCAAACAGAGTCCTCGGTATCATCCAGAAGGTGACGCGTTGTATCACAGTTTGCAAGTCTTCGATCTGGCTTGCGATGCCCTGCCCTACGACGAAGAGTTTTTGTTGGCCGCGCTGCTGCACGATGTTGGCAAGGCGATCGATCCCTACGATCATGTGCTGGCAGGCTTGGAAGCTTTACAGGGTTTGATCACACCTCGAACCCAATGGTTGATTGCCAACCACATGGAAGTTCACAAAATTCAGGATCGGACCATCGGAGCCCGTGCTCATCGGCGTCTGCGTGAGAATGAAAGTTATGACGAATTGATTTTGCTGGGCGAGTGCGATCGTCACGGACGAGTTAGTGGTGTTGAAACTACGGAACTGGAAGATGCACTCGAATACATCCGGGAAATCTCCGATAGCTTTTCGGCGTAGCTCCTGCGGACAATCGGGAAATCAGGCCTGAAAACCGAACTAAAATCCGGTTAGAATCGGCGACATGAAAAACCGGGACGACATATACGCGATTCCGCTCGATTCGATCGGGCGATTTGAATTCAACGAGGAAGTTGTGCGGGTGTTTCCCGACATGATCGCTCGTTCGGTACCCGGCTACTTGTCGATCCTTGCCATGTTGGGCGAAATCGGCGAAACCCACGCGCAGCCGAACACCAATATCTATGACCTGGGCTGTTCGCTGGGCGGAGCCACACTGGCGATCGCAAATCGAGTCCCCGATTCGTGTCGTATTGTGGCGGTGGATTCTTCGCAGCCCATGATCGAGCGGCTTGATCAGATTCTTGAAAAACGAAACCATGATCGGCCGATAATCGAGACACGGGCCGACGATATTCGCGAAATCGAATACTCGAATTGTTCGCTGACGATTTTGAATTTCACGCTGCAATTTCTGCCGGTGCCGGATCGAGCCAGGTTGCTGGGGCAAATCGCATCAGCCACCGCCGACAACGGTGCCATCGTGCTGTCGGAGAAAATCTGTTTCGTCGATCCAGTCCAAAACGAGTTGATTGCCGATTTGCATTACGAATTCAAGCGGGCCAACGGCTACAGCGAACTTGAGATCGCTCAAAAACGCAGCGCGCTGGAAAACGAATTGATTCCGGAAACCATCGAGAACCATATCGAGCGTTTGCGTTCAGCCGGATTTTCACGAGCCACCTGTTGGTTCCAATGTTTCAATTTTGCTTCGTTCCTGGCAATCAAGTAATCCGGTAA
>CAZOXC010000549.1:0-3164 GCA_964583205.1 uncultured Pirellulaceae bacterium
CTACGTCCCAGTATCAAACTGGGGATCCGATACCATTGGGGCAAGAGGCCCTTTTTCAACTACGCATTCAGCCCGCAACTGACCAACCGACCAAAACAGCTGGAATTGCCTAAAGGCTATTACTGCAAAGAAGATTTCGAATACGCGGACTTGAGCGCGGCGTTGATGAACTTTGGAAATGCATGTGTTCGCAACCGGGATGGCTCGCCACAATTTAATAGCGGGTTCGCCTATCATCTGGAAAACAAAACCTTTGTCGATTTCTTCGAACGCCTTTGTGACTCGTTGAAAGTGACGAAGGTTGACGCAATCGTTGACGATGTTGAAGTCGGACCGCAAGGCGTCTCTTCACTGAAACTTGATAATGGCCAGTCGATCGAAGCCGATTTGTTTATCGACTGTAGTGGATTTCGTGCCGAGTTGATTGGCAAAGCACTTAAAGAACCCTTCATTGGATTCGATGAAGCTTTGTTTTGTGATCGTGCGGTTGTCGGAGGTTGGGAACGAACCAACGACGACCATTATGCACCCTACACTCTGGCTGAAACCATGAACGCCGGTTGGGCCTGGCGAATTGAACACGATGAACTGGTGAACCGCGGCTATGTATTTTGTTCAGCATTTCTTTCAGATGACGAAGCGATCGAGGAATTCTGTAAAAAGAATCCTAAAATCAAGCAGCCCAAAGTCATCAAGTTTACTGCAGGCGTTCATCAGCGAACCTGGGTGAAAAATGTCGTTGCAATTGGCAATGCGGCGGGTTTTGTGGAACCGATTGAAGCCACGGCAATTGGAGTGGTCTGTGATGCTGTCTCGCGATTGGTCAGAGGATTGTCAGTCTCCAACTTGCGCCTGCTGGATCTCCAGCGAGACATTTATAATCGCATACAAACTCGCCATTGGGACAAGATTCGTGACTTTATTGCGATGCATTATCGGTTCAACGATCGCCTCGATACTTCATTTTGGCAGATGTGCCGGAACGATGTTGAACTTGGGAATGCCCAGGAGCTGGTGGATTATTACAAACATGTTGGACCGGACTTTGGCTTCCTCAGCGCTATATTAAAGGACGATATCTTTACGGCCGAGGGATATCTGGCGATGTTGGTCGGGCAAAACGTACCCTACGAACGCGATGTTCAGATCACAACTGAAATGCGGCGCAAGTGGCAACAATTCAAAAACCGGATTGCGATAACTGCCGAACAAGGCTGCTCGATGGATGAATACATTGCCTTTCTCCGACAACAAGATGAATCTGAATCGAAAGACGGAAAGCCCACTGAATTCGCACTCTCCCAGTTCGACTTTGATACGGATGCTGGCGAACTGAACTGGCATTAACATTCAACCTGCTGCTCGAATCGAACTCGAATAGTCAAGTGCCAGAATTGTTGGCCAGACATTCTAATGCAATAATTCTGTTCACAGTCAAATGCTGCGTTGAATGTGAATGGTTCCTGGGTCATTCGTGGCCATTGTAGAATACACCGAATACTTTTTTCGTTTCATCAACTCTTCCATCGCAAAATTGCGGAAACAATGTCAACAAACTGGATTCAAGACGAGTTGCTGCGGTTGGACGAAAAGCAGACTCGCCGAACTCATCGGTGTCGACAATCACCGCCTGTTAGCGGTTTGGTTCAAATTGATGGCGAGCAGTACATTGATTTTTCCAGCAATGATTACCTTGGCCTGGCCGCCGACAGCAGGTTGGTGGATGCCGTGAAATCGGTTGCCGGGCAGACCGGCTGGGGTGCCGGATCAAGTCCGCTGGTGGCCGGAAGAGGTATCTGGCATCGGAGGCTCGAGCAAGAACTGGCCAAGCTTAAACAAACCGAGTCAGCTCTGTTATTTTCCACCGGATTCGCGGCGAACGTCGGGACGATTACCGCTCTGGTCGGCGACAACGACATTGTTTTCAGTGATGAACGCAATCACGCCAGCATCATCGATGGCTGTAGATTGTCAAAAGCTGAGATCTGCATTTATCGCCACCTGGATCTCGAACACCTGCGTGAATGTTTGGCGACCGCAAACAGCCGGGGCCGAAAATTGATCGTGACGGACTCGCTGTTCAGCATGGACGGTGACTTTGCTCCGCTTGCCGAACTGTGCAAACTGGCTGTCGACAACGATGCCATGTTGATGGTCGATGAAGCTCACGCCACCGGAGTCTGGGGACAACAGGGCAGGGGCGTTTGTGAAATGTTGAATGTGGAAGATCAAGTTCCGATTCGAGTCGGCACTCTCAGTAAAGCATTGGGTTCTCTGGGCGGGTTCCTGGCTGGCTCGCAGGAGTTGATCGATCTGGTTCTCAACAAGGCGCGTACCTACATGTTTTCTACGGCCCAACCCGAAGCGGCTGCTGCGGCAAGTCTGGCTGCGATTCAAGCTCTGTACGACGAACCGGCGCGGAGACAACGAGTCATCGAGTCTTCCAAAAAACTCAGGGCCGATCTGAGCGAGCAAGGATGGGATTTGGGCAATTCGCAGAGCCAGATCATTCCAGTCATTTTACGGACTGAATCGGCCGCTCTGGAAATGAGTGAATCTTTGCGCAGTACGGGAATCTTCGTGCCCGCCATCCGGCCGCCAGCAGTTCCCTCCGGAAAGTCCATGCTGCGAATCAGCTTGACCAGTGCTCATTCTGACGATCAATTGCAGGCTTTGATGAGTGCACTGCGCCAGCTGCAACCCGTCTGAGCCAGTTGGCCACTTGCTGCCAGCCAGCAAAAAGCCCACCAAAATGCTGCCGGATTCGTGATGATCAACACAAGCACGAAATACTTATCCCAAAAAAAAGCTTGATCGCTCAACAATTTCTTCGAATCTCATACGCTTGAGCAAGATCCACTGTTCTGTCGCCTTGGGCGAAGCGGGCTTAAGTTTTACAATGGAAGGTTCGCTCGACTCCAGCAAATTAATTGCTTACTCCGCCCGCAAGGAAGCTCGTCGCCAATGGCCAAAAAAGACAACTCGAAAAACAACAATCACGAGTTGGTGACCGCGTCAGACATTCTGGTTAAGGGTGCGCGCGAACACAATTTACAGAACGTGGATCTGGTCCTGCCTCGCAATCAATTGATTTGCCTGACCGGCGTCAGCGGCAGTGGAAAGAGCTCGCTGGCATTCGACACTTTGTATGCTGAGGGGCAGCG
>CAZOXC010000550.1:0-3164 GCA_964583205.1 uncultured Pirellulaceae bacterium
CCTTCACGTGATTCCTGGCGGTATTGAGCGATTCAATAGCAATGGTCAACGCGATTTCAGCTTTGGAAATTCCGGGGTGTTTGATACAGGGTTGTTGAATTCCATTCAGCAGTTGATCGTTGATGACTCGGGTAACACCTTTGTGATTACTGACAATTTCGAAAGTCCCTTCTTCGAAGATTCGCCTGCCCAGATTGCCAAAATCACATCCAGTGGTCAGCTTGATTTTTCTTTCGGCAATTCGGGCGTGGTAAATCTTCCCACCATTGATCACGAGGTCGTCCTTGATTCTCAAGGACGTTTGATTTTTGCAGACGAGTTCGAAAACAATCAGTTCCGACTCACTCGTATTAATGCCGACGGTTCAGTCGACCCAGGTTTTGGTTCGCCGACATTCACCGATTCCAATGTGGATGGTCCGTTGCTTGAAATTGATGCATTTGATCGAGTTGTCGGTGTCACCAATGACGTCGTCGATTTAGGATTCGAGGCCGGAGATTCGCGTTTCGTAAGAACTCGAACTATTTTCCGATTAAATAGTGACGGCACCCTGGATAACTCGTTTGCCAACAACGGCACCTTCGTTGATCAAACTGTGGGCGCTTCGTTTGGAGCTGATCTGATTGAAGAAATCCGAGTTACAGACGACGGGAGCTTGCTGGTTTTGGAATCGAATAGAGTCCGTCGCTTCAACGTTTGATTCTGAGTTCACCTTAAGATGGGCCAGGCCCTGCTCTGAAGCAGGGGCCTGGTTTCGTGTTGTTGTTTCGTAGCTACTCAATCTGAGCGGCTGTAGGTCGTGCACTCTTGCCCGACTCGCTAACTTATTTCGTTTATGCAAGCTGTAGAGCGGGTGTTTTGTTATTGCCTGCGTGAATTGCACTTTTGTAATTCCCACCGCAACGCAGTTATGGAATAATGCGATTCCTACCCACCTTGATGTACCGCACGACGCCGGGGCGCACGACCGTTTCCCACATCAAAACATTCTTGAATCAATGCTGAAATGGAGCGAGGCATTTGACTGAATTCATCTTTTGGCTGTTGATCGAATTCACAGCAATCTTCCTTTTTTTTCTGATACCCGGTTACCTGCTCCCTTGCTGGCATGCGTATAACAAATACTTTTTGAATTCTGACGACGAAAAAGAAAAGCTTCGCATTCAACAGCGACGGCCTACCAGTAAGGGAATTCGACGGGAAATCAAATTGTCGCTGCAGACGATCCTGATTTTTTCAATCATGGGAACCGGACTTTTTCAAATGTACAAAGCCGGTATGACGGGGATTTACTGGAACACATTCGACTATCCGCTGTATTACATACCGATCAGTTTCGTGATTTGCCTGGTCGTCCATGACACGCTGTTTTACTGGACGCACCGATTCATGCATTGGCGGCCGGTGTTCAAATATACGCACGCCGGACATCATAAATCAGTCAGCCCGACGCCGTGGGCGATCTTCGCTTTCCAGCCGGCGGAAGCCGTTCTGCAATTCATCAGTCTCAGTTTGATCATCATTTTCGTACCGATGAAACCGATCGTGCTGTTCGCTTACTTGTCCTTTGACTCCATGATTAACATTGCCGGGCACACCGGACATGAAGTGGTTCCAAAATGGATGTCGAAACACTGGTTGTTCAAGGGCTTCAATAACGTCACGCATCACGACAACCACCACACCAATATGCGCCGCAACTTTGGAGCGTTTTTCAATGTGTGGGATCGCTGGATGGGAACGTTTCTGGATAACCCACCCAAGGATCAGATGCCTGCCGGGCTTGCAGGCGAACGAACCGACGAAGCTCATGCCATTGAAGCACCCACTTCGCAAAACTCGGAGACAGTGCACTACACGCACCTGGAGGGTTCCAGTAACCCAAACACGAGATAACAATATGATGGGGGCCAACACGAGCCTGTATGCGTTAGCCAGCGATTAACGCGGTTTAGGACAATACCTTTTCAGCTTCTGCTGCCGGAAGCGGTTTGCAGAAATAGAATCCTTGAGCCATGTCGGCACCAATTTGACGAAGCAAGTCTGCTTGTCGGCGAGATTCAATGCCTTCAGCAACTGTCTTCAGGTTCAGACTTTTGGCCAGGCTGACAATCGTCGCCGCAATCGTCAACTCACAATTCACTGGATCCTCTGTTGCAAAGCTATCCAGCAAATCGATAAATGATTTATCGATTTTCAGAGTGTCAACCGGCAGTTTTTGCAGGTAGCTCATGCAGGAATATCCAGTTCCGAAATCATCAATCGAAACACTGATTCCCATTTCTTGTAGATTTTGCAAGCACTTGGAAGCCGAGCCAAAACGATTCATAAATGTCGTCTCGGTAACTTCAAACTCTAACAGCGTTGGATCAAACGAGCATTCTTTTATGATCGAACGAGCAGCCGAGACAAAGTTCTGTTGCTCCAGTTCCACTGGCGATGCATTGACCGACAACTCGATCTTGGATGCTCGACCTTTATTCCATTGTCCCACAGTTCGGCAAGCGGTTTTCAGGATCCAACGTCCCAGTGGGAGGATCAAGCCGGACTCTTCGGCGATCGGTATGAATTCATCTGGCGATATTCTTCCCAGCTCTGGACTATCCCAGCGCAGCAGAGCTTCAACACCAACCGCACGGTTCGTATTCAGGCAGATTTTAGGTTGGTAAACCAGTGAAAATCCTCTCTGCTCTGACACTGCATATCGTAGTGCTGCCTCAAGGTCTTGTCGGCGGTTGGCCTTGTCGGCAAGCTTGGGTGAAAAAACATGATATGCGTTTTTGCCGCTGCTTTTCGATTCGTACATCGCCATATCCGCATGCTTCATCAGCGACATCGAATCTCGCGCGTCATCGGGGAAAATACTGATTCCCAGACTGGCCCCCACGAACAATTCTCGGTCACCAACATGAATAGGCTCCTGAAATTGCTCAAGGAATTGACTGGCGCGATGCTTTACGTAATCACAATCGTCCATCTCGGTAATCAGCACGGCAAATTCATCACCGCCCAGTCTGACCAATAAATCACCAGGGCGATTGATTTTTGCCAGACGACGAGCGACAGCCAGCAACAGTTCGTCTCCGGATTGGTGTCCCATGGTGTCATTGATGTGCTTAAATCCATCAAGGTCAAGCAGGATCATGGCGCAACGAGAATCGCAT
>CAZOXC010000551.1:0-3163 GCA_964583205.1 uncultured Pirellulaceae bacterium
TAGTACACTTGCGCAAGTACCCTCGCAGAAACGTTGGCGTGGAAAGCATCAAGGAAACCTTGTGCTTATCGACCAGCTTGCCAACCTGTTTCGAGTCCAGAGGGCTGAAGTGATAGACGCCGCGAATGTTGATCGTCAGGGCGCCCCAGAGTGTTGCCATGAAGCCAAACGAGTGGAAGAAAGGCAGAATCCCCAGCACACAATCATCGGGTTTCAAATGCACGACTTGATCCATCGCCTGCACGTTGGTGGCGATGTTTTGATGAGTCAGCATGACGCCTTTGGGAACTCCGGTTGAACCGGAAGTGAAAATGATCGTCAACACATCGTCTGGATCGAGTTTGTTCAAGCCCCAGATGGACTTGAGCATTTTTCCAGGCACGACATAGCTTGCGAACACACCGGCCAGCTTGTCGCTGGTGGAAACTTTGTCTTTGAAATCTTCCAGGTAGACCACTTCGCAATCCAATTCGAATTTGAATTGCTCCATCACTTTGCGGCTGGTCAGCACGTGCTTGATACCGGCCTGTTTGATGCACTGGTTCATGATTTCCGAAGAAACCGTGTAGTTTAAATTCACGGCCACTCGTTGATCGATCGCAAGTGCAGCATTGACGACGACCCCACCGACCGATGGCGGAATCAACACGCCCACATGTTTTTCGTTGGCGTCGAGCACGTGTCGGTTTAACAGCCGTTTTAAAATCACGCTGCGCATCAACAGGGAACCGCCCGACAATTCGACCTTAGACGAGTCGGCGAGTTTGTTTTTGAATTTGCGTCGCTTGCAGGATGAAACAAACTGAGCCGCAGGGGCGGCAAAGGGTTTTTGTCGCTGAAAACTTGAGTCTGCGGATAGATTCATAACGGATTGCCTCACTTCGTGAACGTCTTCTGGTCGATTCATGGGTTTTCCAATATTCAACGTCATCGGACGGCGGAATGAATTGGGCCATTTCTTCAGTGAAGTGCCTCCCGAATACGTGAATATGCTGCCCCATTGCTGGTCGAGGTAAACAGGAATAATCGGGACCGGCATTTTATCAAGGATCTTCATCAGACCGGGCTTGAAGGTTTGGACCTGTCCAGTTTTTGAAATCAAGCCTTCTGGAAAGAGCCCAACAACTTCGCCGCGTCCCAGTCCCTTGCGCGCCTCGGTGAGACCGCGATGAATTGATTTGGGGCCAGCGGTGATCAAGATGACTTTGCAGTAGTTGGCCAGGAACGTCATCAGCTTGTTCTTAAAATTGCCAGCGAAGGCAATCATCCTGAGGCGTCTGGGGATCAGGATCAGCCACAACGCACCATCGATCCAGGTCGTGTGATTTCCGACCAGCACCGCGCCGCCATCGTCCGGGATGTTTTCCAGACCGTTCACTTTGACTCGGTAAATACATTTCAAAAACCACAGCATGGCAATCCGGGTCATCGCCAGATACAAATGGTAGGCCGAGTAGATCAGCATCGGAATCGTAAAGATTCCCAACACCAGAAAAACGGCTCGAGTCGACAACAATGGCTGGGCCGATGATTGTTCGTAGGCATGTTTGACAGCCACCAGTTCAGCCGGCTGGTCAAACTGGTCATAGTAAAATTGCCGGTTGAATTCTTCCGTGCTGTCGGGATTGGCGTCGATTCTTTTACGGCTGGCGGCCATGTCCTGATACAGCATATGACCGAGTGCTTGTTCGCGAATTTGCGGATCTTCAATTTTGGCAACAGTGGACTTGATCAATTCAATCTGACTCGAGTCAGCCGAGGCAAGTTGGCTATCGAAATTGTCTGTGATTTCTCTTAACGCGGTGTAGTTGTCGGATTCGGAATCAGCCTGAAACTGGTCGGGCATGTTCGCATAGCTGGCAGGGTGATAGGGAGCACGCATGCCCCAGTAGAGAACGGAAGTTAACAATATGCCGGTAAACAACATGAAGTTAACTGCCGAAAGAATGGCGCCGCGATGTTCAACCGGACTGCGGAACTGCATAAAGGAAGCCAGCGGCACATCGAAGACGCCGGCCGAAATTCCCAGGAACGCCAGCAACGCACAGGCAACAACATATTTCATGTTGAGGGTAACTGGATAAGTAATGAATCCTTCCGGGCTAAAGAATATCAGAATCGAAAACAACGAGATTCCCAAAGCACCCCAGGGAACCAAACCTAGCTCGATCCGCCCAGCTGAAACGATCCCGGCAATCACGCTGCCAATTCCCACTCCCAGGATCAGGCAGATCAACAAGGGTGTGCGGTGCCGTTCAATCAGTGCGCCGCTTTCGTAAGCGTACTGGTCAATATTCAATTGTCCCAACGCTCCTACGGCCCAGAAGAACGAGATCCCAAGTGCAACTCGGAACAAAGATTTGTTTTTGAACAGCATTACCAAATTGGCGAAAGTCTCACCGATCAACGTTACCGGAAAGCGAGCCTTCGGGTTGGCAACAGCCATTTTGCGAATCAGCAAACTGAGTCCAGTTCCCACGACTGCGATACCGATCAGTGTGCAGGCGGTGATCCAGATATCTTCCTGGCCTTTTATGCCGGTCACATCTTTCAGCAGTCCGCCCACCGCCATTCCGATTACGGTTCCGGAAAGCGCTGCCAGATTAAAATATCCGTTGGCGGCAGAAATTCTTGTTTCGTCCAGCAGCTCCGGTATCTTGCCGACCTTGGCCGGCGCAAACAGCGCGCTTTGAGTCCCCATCAGGAACGTGCACAACAGTAACAAGTTGAAATTGCCCATCATGATGGCGGTGACACCGACAATCATTACGACAATTTCCAAAAATTTGCAGGCGACGATTACATTTCGTTTGGGAAATCGATCGGCCAGCCAACCAGCGACGGATGCAAAAATCAGGTAAGGTGCGACGAATAGCACCGACCCGATCATCAACAACCAGCCCTGTTGTTCGGGAGGGAAATAGTCCTTGCCAATTCCGATTACCAACCAACGAAATGCGTTGTCATTGATAACGGTGAGCAAGTTAGACCAGAGTAACCCCTGGAAACTTGCCGAGAGCAGCGAGTTCTGAGAATTGTGTTCGAGTGCTGTATTGTGTTTGGACATGTGGTTACAAGAGCCCACCTAAAGCAGATTGTTCGTTGAGTTATCGTATCAGGCGAACAATTCGCGCATAGCAGACGATCGCTACAGTCCTTGCCC
>CAZOXC010000552.1:0-3159 GCA_964583205.1 uncultured Pirellulaceae bacterium
CAGGAAACGGTGCCCGTATCCAGGGCTGTCAAAAATCGCCGCCGAAACTCATCGGCCGATAACATGTAAACTCGTTGATTCTGTAAATGCCGCTGCAGAATGGTCTCGGCAATCGCTGTTTTGCCAGTTCCCGAGTCGCCACATAAAACTACTGGCGACTGGTAAGGATCCAACTGCAGGGCGGGCTTGCTCAACCAGCGAATCGGCAAATTGCTCTGGTCTCCAAAATAGGAATGCAGCAAGGGACCTTGAGCCGGCAAACCGTCATCACAACGGTTATCAGGAGCAAGTCTCTGCAGGGCGAAACAGAAGGTCGAATCCACTCAATCGACTCGTAAAATCACGATTAGAAATAGAATTTTTAAGATACCGTAATTTACCAAAATTATCGCTTCACGGCGAGTCTTGATAGCGACTTTAATAACGAAAAAACCCTCGGTTTTGCGGGGGTTTGTCAGCTTTGTTCGAGGACCATTTGTTAGGCCAACTTTTGCACCACTTGCACCACTTTTTGAACAGCCAGACGGACCTCCGTTTCTTCGTTCAATGAAGAAAACGAGAATCGGACGGCGCCGCGAACAACCGCTTCTCCCAATGCCATTGCCAATATTGCTGGCGACAGTTCGGACGAGCCGCTGGCACATGCAGAACCTGTCGAACAACAAACTCCCGCCAAGTCCAGCGCGATCACAACTGCCTGCCGATCGAGCCCGACAAAGGAAATATTGCTGACATGAGGAGCTCGCAGAGCATTTCCGCCCAACACCTGGATTTGATCCCCCAGTTCGCCCAGCAATGCCTGCTCGAATAAGTCTCGCAATCCAGAAATTCGGGTCGCTCGCTCGGCCAGCTCGTCACGAGCCAATCGCAGTGCTGCGGCAAAGCCCGCCACCAGAGCAGTATCTTCGGTGCCGGGTCGAGTCCCCAGTTGTTGAAAACCGCCAAAAAAGCAAGGTTGAATCTCCAGGCCGGACTTCAAAATCAATCCGCCAATTCCTCGCGGCCCGTGAAACTTGTGTGGAGTTAATGTGGCTGCCGATAGAGACAATGCCGAAAAATCGAAAGCCGACTTTCCAATCGCCTGCACAGCGTCCGTATGCAGAGGCACTTCATGCTCTACACAGACCTCGGCAATTTGTTCCAAGGGTTGAACCACACCAGTTTCGTTGTTGACGGACATGACCGAAACCAGATTAGCGGGATTCTTTAGCAATTCCTGCAAATGGCCAACACTTAAAATGCCTTGCTGATTCACTTCGACCAAATCGACCTTGGCTCCCAATTGGCGAATCCGCTGGGCGGCCTCGGAGACACTGGGATGCTCAATCGAGGAAACAATTAATCGAGTGGATTTAGTGATCGGGCCCAACAATCCAAACAAAGCCAAATTGTTGCTCTCCGTACCACCACTGGTGAAAATCAGTCGATCCGGCCGAGTACCGGTGGTTTGAGCGCCGCAAATTTGCAAAATGCTATCACTACATTCGTCAATCGTTTTGCGGGCTCGCCGCCCTTCAGAGTGCGAACTGGCTGGATTGGCGAAACTGGATTCCAGGTGCTCCATGACGACATCCCGTACCCGAGCGTCCAGCGGCGTGGTTGAATTATTGTCAAGGTAAATAGGGTTCACGGTTTTGGCTTAATTCGTTGACGAATCAATCAGGTTTTGATTTGATACGACCGATGAAAATATGACTTGTCGAGCGATAGGCAGTTCGACATACTCACGAACGATCCACACCCTGTTTTTGATTACGATTCTGTCAAGTCACTCACTTCCTGTCAGTGAAAAATAGTTGAGCGAAGATCAAACAACAACAGCCGGCGACAATCAACCTGATTGGCCCGATGTCGAATGGCCCGATACCGAGGAGCACAAACTAGCTCGATTGGAAGCTGTATTGTTTCTTGCCCGCGAACCACTGAACAGCCGAAAGCTCAGCGATTACGCATTTTTGCAGGACGGAACGCAGGCTCGCACCCTGATCAAGATACTCAATAAAAAATACGATGCAGATCAACGATCCTTCCAGGTCAAACAGGTGGCCGGAGGGTTTCAGTTGATGACCCGACCTCAATTCTCAACCTGGTTGAGAAAGCTGCAAAACTCGTCACCACCACTTCGCTTGAGCACCCCGGCCATGGAAACACTGGCTGTCGTGGCCTACCGACAACCCGTTCTCAAAGCGGAAGTCGAAGCCGTGCGCGGTGTCAGTAGCGGTGAATTGCTGAGACAACTGCTGGAGCGCAATTTGGTCAGAATTGCTGGTCGCAGCCCGGAACTCGGAAATCCCTACCTTTATTCAACTTCCAAGCGGTTTTTGGAATGCTTCGGATTGGCTAATCTGGAAGCTCTGCCAAGGGCAGCAAAATTAAGAGGAAGAGGGATACCCGATTGGGACCAAGAACTACAGAATAATGATGATTTGCCGACTGACCCGTCGGAAACCGATGCCGCTGAAAATGCGGTCACACAGGAGGACTCACCGTGAAACTTACTTCGCCGCATAATTCAGTACCCACCTGGACCGATTCCACGACCAACAGCGTCGACGATGCGCCGGTTCAAGATCCATTAATGCCCGCTTCGCCCTTCATGATAGATGAAGAAGAAGAGGATGACGAGTTCGAAGACGAAGAAGAAGGTGAAGAAGAGTACGACGACGACGAGTATGAAGATGACGACGTCGAAGATGAAGAAGGAGACGACGACGAGTACGACGATGAAGACGATGTAGATGACGACGACGAGTACGAAGACGATGATGGCGAAGAGGACGACAGCGACGATGAAGACGACGACGAAGAATATGAAGACGAAGATGACGACGACGAGTACGAGGATGAAGAGTACGACGACGACGAAGATGATGACGAAGAAGATTTAGACGAAGACTTCGATGACGAATTCGAAGATGATGAATGGGAAGAAGTTGAAGACGATGATGACCTGGACGACGACGACTGGGACGACGACGATGATGACTGGGATGACGACGAAGAAGACGACGACGACGAACTAGAGTAACTCCAAATCTCAACCACAAAGAGATTTGATAACTCAATCATGTCGCTGGGTTGATCGATCGTGACAAACTAGTCCGGTTTTGGATCAACCTGGCTTTCGTCTAACCCGTATGATTTGAGTTTCTTGTGCAG
>CAZOXC010000553.1:0-3147 GCA_964583205.1 uncultured Pirellulaceae bacterium
GTTCATCTCAAGAAAATCCTGTTTCTAGGCGTTGTTGCGGCGATTGCCAAGTTAAACTTGGAGATATCGTTAAAAAATCTGCAAACCACCCAGTTTATCCAGGCTGACCACAATTCCATTTGGGCGTTGGGTTAAGTTGGATTGGAAGCTGGGATTTTGCCCGCCGGTTCGAGGTCAGAATTGGGTGGCAGATCTGCAGATAGAACAGAAACAACATTCTGGAGTTTTCGTCATGAAGTTGTGGGGAATCAAATCTCTCGCCACTGCGACTACTGCACTCATCATGATGTTCGCCGCAAACGACGCGTTGAATGCTGGATGGGGTAGTTGGGGCTCGCAAGGTTCCTGGGGATCAGGCGGTGGTAGCTACGGTTCATTTGGATCTCGCGGAGGCGGTGGATCAAGTGGTGGCTTATTGGGCCAAGGTCGATTGTTTAGTGGAGCATCAGGTGGATCGTCGGGTGGACGTGGACCTTTGTTCCCGCGCTTGCGTTCGTTTCTGCAAGGTGGTGGATCGTCTGGCGGATCGACTGGAGGATCGACTGGCGGTTTCGCTTCAACAGGTGGATCCTGGGGCAGTCGTTCTTACGGTTCTTCGGGTGGCGGTAGTTACGGCGGATCATCGGGTGGTTCCAGAGGTGGATCATCTGGCGGCGGTTATTCCTACTACCAATCAGGATTCCAATCGGGCGGAAGCCATGGCGGCTATGGTAGTCACGGTTCAGTTGGAGGCTCGTCTCCTGCGATCCAGACTTCTCCTGTGATACACGGTTCGTTACCAGGATATTCCCAGCCAGCGTATCAGCAATCTTCACCCATCTATTCCGATCCAGGTTTTGGTGGCGGTGCTTATGGTGGCGGTATTTACGGTGGCGGTATTATCGGTGACGGCATTATCAATGAGGGTTCGATCATTGATGGAATGCCAATTGAGCAACCCAGTAACAACTCGCCGACTCCTGCTGGCGACCAGGGCAGTGGTGGCGAAGGAAATCAAACTTCGGCGACCAAAGCGGTATTGCAAGTATCGTTGCCGGCGGAAGCTAAAGTGTTTGTCAACGGTCAACTGACTACGACACCGGGAAGCGTTCGAAAATTCGTTTCTCGCGATTTGGATCCGGGCGCAAGTTACGCCTATGAATTGAAGGCTGTACTTGGAGACGGTCGGACATTAACCAAAGTTGTGGACTTGAAAGCTGGTCAATTCAAACCGGTCAGCTTCAATTTCGAACAAGAGTTGATTACCTCGGTTATCGTTCATGTACCGCACAATGCCAGGCTGAATTTGGCTGGCAAACGGGCGAAAGCTCAGGGGCCCATTCGATATTTCTCGACTCGGTCTCTGAAGCAGGGTCAAACCTGGGACGACTATACGGTTGAAATCAGCTATGAAGTTGACGGCAAAGTCGTGACAGAATCAAAATCGATTCCTGTGACGGCTGGTGAAAGCCACGAGATTCGTTTCGATCAAGCAATTGATCGAGTCGCCGCTCGTTAGGCCATCGCTCGTTTGGTCGCCGAACGGCGACTGGTTTGAGAGCGGTCGACACGAGTCAACCAAAATTTGTTATCATTCCCGCTGTTTCGACAGCGGGTTTTTTTATTGATGTGGACTGCCAAAATTACGCTTGCCTATGATGGCTCCAGGTACATCGGGTGGCAAATTCAGGCGACCGGGAATTCCGTTCAGCAACAAGTTGAACAAGCCTGGCAGACGGTGAACAACGAACGGGCGCGAATCACGGCCAGTGGCCGAACTGATACCGGCGTTCACGCGCTGGCTCAAGTATGCAGTTGCCAGACGGAGACTGCGCGGACTCCTCAAGTGCTTGCGCGAGCACTGGATGCAAACACGCCGGACGATATTTCGATTCTAAATGTGGAGCGAGCAGTGGACGGGTTTCACGCGATCCGCGATGCGGAATCGAAAACCTATGCCTACCGTATCCAGTTTGGTCCTCGACAGGATCCGCTTGCCAGGAATCGGTGCTGGTTTGTCCGAGGAGATTTGAACATGCCGTCGATGGAGGCTGCTTGCCAGTTGTTGCAAGGCGAGCACGATTTTTCCAGTTTTGAAGCCAGCGGTTCGCCGCGTGGATCTTCCGTTCGCAATGTTTTTGAACTGACGTTGGCGCACTGGCAACGCGGTCCCTTTCAATATATTGACTTGAAAGTGTCTGCCAACGGTTTTCTATATCACATGGTCCGCAATATCGCTGGTGCGGTGGTGGAAACCGGAATGGGCAAACACGACCTTGCCGGGTTGCAGGGCATACTGGACGCTGGCGACCGCCGGGCAGCCGGGATTACCGCGCCCGCCCACGGATTGTGCCTGATGCAGGTCGATTATCCTTTCGGGCATTTGGCGAGTGATCAACAATAGCCGTATACGATTCCGTAAATCCTGGCGCATTTAAAAGTTGTCGCCATGTTCATTGGGTACCATAATCGGTAAACTGGCAGACGGGTATTCGGGAAGAAATTGCCGGGTGTCTGTGCTCTGCCTGAAGTTGCTAAACAATCAAAATAATCTGTAAATTGCCATAAGAAACTGTGTCTCGTAATCAGGATTATCTCGGCCGTTATCGTTTGATTCGCCTGATTCGTTCGGGGCGACGTTGTAATGTGTGGGAAGCACAAAACGACATCGACAAGGAACGCATCGCTTGCAAGGTGGTATTGGAAAACTATCGGACTGACAAGGAAGAAATTGAGCAACTGAGAAACGAGGCGATTGTGGGCCAGGACATGAGCAGTCCGCACGTGATCAGAGTCTACGAGTTCGTAGATTACCACACGCCTTTCGTCGCCATGCAGTTGTTCAACGCAAAGAACCTGAAACAGGAGATGCGTGAGCGACCTGAATATGTTGCCGTCAACGTTCCGGAATATATTCGCAAGTGCGCGTTGGGACTCGATCACATGCACATTAAAGGCTGGCTGCATTGTGATGTTAAGCCGGATAACTTTCTGGTGGACGAGCAGGGGACTGTCAAGCTGATCGACTTCTCGATCTCCAAACCGATTAAACGGAAACGGAAACTGTTTGGTAAACACGCCATCCAGGGGACTCGGAGTTACATGGCTCCGGAGCAAATTCGCGGTAAACCTCTGGACCGCACTGCGGATGTTTACGGGCTGGGCTGC
>CAZOXC010000554.1:0-3146 GCA_964583205.1 uncultured Pirellulaceae bacterium
TCCGCATCCTGCGGCATTGCGGCCGCGCCGTCGACCGGCGTTATCAACTCGATTAAATAACTGTCATCCGGTGCACCTGGCTTGATTGCGGCGATCGAACTCTCACCACCACCCAACAGTGACTCGAAAGAAGTCATTTCGTAGCCACCAAGGCGGTTGGCGGGTTGGTGGCAGCCGTAACAATGCGATTGGAAGATGGGTTTGATTTGCCGAGCAAAACTGATCGCGCCACTGATTGCGGCATTGTCCGGCTCCGACTCTGCTTCCTGGGAATAAAGATTTCCCGCACAGACAAACAGACAACAATATGACAACAGCAATCTGTAGTTAAAAAACGGGCCATCAAAAATGGCGACGTTGCATAACGTAATGTGGCGAGCCCGGATCATTTTCTTCCTCGAGAAGCAGAACGAAAAATGGAGCCTGAAGTTTGGCTCCATCTTCGTTAAAATGATCACACATTGCAAGCAAACGCGTTAAACTTGCTGCCGCATTCGGTTACTCGTTACTGAAACAACAAACGCTCGGAAATTTCTTCCCGAGCGTTTCTTGTAGTTTATAGAAAGCGACGATTAGTAACCACCGCAGCCTCGATAGCCTCCATACGACCGGAAACCTGAATAGGACGGTCGGTATGAAGGTGAATACGAGCGATAGACTGGATAGCTTCGATTGTATCCGCCGTATGAGTACGAACTTCCGTAGGAGGGGCAGTACGATTGAACTGGCGCTGATTGGAAAGACTGCATAGGCACTGACTGGAAATTCTGCACAGGTGCTGACTGGAAAGTCTGCATAGGCGCTGATTGGAAATTCTGTACTGGTGCGGACTGGAAATTCTGCACAGGCGCTGGCTGAGAAAACTGACTTGCTGGCGGTGCGAAACTTCGACTACCGGATCCTTGAGGAGCTGGAGCGAAACTTGGGGCCGGAGCAAAACTTTGGGCAGAAGGTATTGGAGTACTGGGACTGGGTACAGGAACGCCTGAGCCACCACGTGAACCGGACTGGGCCAGAAGATTGCTGCTGACGAATCCAGTGATCGCGATTGCGCACGCTAGAGTTAGAAACTTGTTGGTCATCGAAGTGATCCTTTGAGAGAATTCAGGGGAGGTTAACAGGAGGCCAGGCCGAGCGAGCCTGATAGTTTTTGTTATCGTTTTGTCGTCGGCTGGAAAATGCGAAGGAGTGTTTCCTTTTCAGCAAACCCTTCGATTCGCTGAGTCAGCTTACCATCTTTAACAACAAACATGGTCGGTAAAGACTGAACGCTGAATTTTGAGGCAATTTCCGGGTGCTGATCGTAATTCACCTTAATGACTTTCGAGTCTTTATCAAGGATCGGGGCCAATGTGTTCAACACTTCACCTTGGCGCCGGCAAGGACCGCACCAGTCTGCATAAAAGTCGATCAACACAGTTCCCTGATGTGGCTGAGTTAAGAGCACTACCAACTCTCGTTCATCCTGCAATTCAATCAACGAAGTTGGAACATTTCTGGCCTGCGATGTCGCCTGCACAGTCGTCCGTTGTGGTTGCAAACGATGGACTTGCTGCGACCGAACAACTTGTGGCTGAACAACTTGTTGTTGCACAGTCTGTTGCTGAACAGTTTGTTGCTGAACAGTTTGTTGCTGGACAGTTTGTTGCTGGACAACTTGCGGATGACTGTAAGCACCCGTTACGTTTTGACTTTGGTTAACAGCCCGCCTCCACGCGGCATCTTCCGTCAGAACGGGAGCCTGTCCTTTTGCGACGCTGCAACCGATTAACGAAAATAACAAAAGAGCCGACAGGCTCTTGCTCTTGATGATTCCTGAAATTTGCATCTTACCCATTGGTTTCGTTCTCCATCCTGTTTGACTGAATGGAGACGACGATCAGAGCAGTTACTTACAAATTTGAATTGCTGTGGTCAGAATTCTTGCAAATCAATCAAGCCAAAACACGCAACGCTTGTTTGAGAGTGGTTTCAATAACACAGAGTGGCAGCGATGTTAAACTGTATCAAAAATTCACTCGCTAGCGACTATGACTCTGGTAGTGAACATTCAGGCTGTGCATGGGCATCTAACAGGCTCTGCGACCAAGGGATTAAAAAGTATCCAGCCGTCGCTGCCGGGCCTCATTGAAGCAACTTGTCATGCGCTCGGTCATTAGATTGACCACTTCGGACTCTTCGCGCTCCAGAAATTCTTCCGGCTGAACAGGTTTGTGCACCACCAGATAAACAACGCCCAGTCTGGGAAAGAGAGTGCCTCGAGGCCAGACTTCGAATGCGCCCGAGATTCCTACCGGGACCAAGGGCACTTTGGTACGCTTGGCGATGGTGACAAAACCTGGTTTCAATTTGAGCATTTCACCATCGAACGTTCGAGCGCCTTCGGGGAAGATCAGGACGATCTCATTACGTTTGATTCGTCTCAGCGTCTCCTTGATTCCACCGATCCCCATTCCGCCACGCTCGATCGGAATCGCATCCAACAAGCGAATAATGACGCCCAGAGGAAATTTGAACAGAGACTTCTTTGCCAGATAGTTAATACGGCGCGGGCAGGACATGCCCACCAAAGGCGGATCCAGGTTGCTTTGGTGATTCGCGCAGATTAGAGCACCGCCTTGACCCGGGTAGTTCTCGGCACCGAACACTCGCACATGAAAGAGCACCGAAAAACTGAGGCGCAAAATGTACTTCAACGCGAAGTAGAACAGACGTTTGTAAAACGGTCGTTTCAAAACCTACCTTTTCCATAGACTTGCAACGTCTAATTTTGCTTGCGGCAAGTCCGTTGGTCCATCCCTAAACAGTTTCCAACCCAATAATAACTGGCTAGGCCAACATCGTCAGGCCAACATCGTGTCGAGTTCAGGAGTCTTGATCACAAAGCGATCGATGAAGTCCGAGATCGACATGGCATCACAAGCATCATTGTCGGCGAAGGCTTCGTGAATCGATGCGACCTGAGCACCGGTATAAAGTTCAGCGACGGCGTTTTTGAATTTGTTTTCCAGAATCGGGATACCTTCATCACGACGGACTCGATGGCCCACTGGATAATCGATCTGAACTCGATCGGTACTGGAGCCATCATTGAAGAACACCTGGATCGAATTTGGAATTGCTCGTTTTTCCAAGTCGTAGTAGTC
>CAZOXC010000555.1:0-3140 GCA_964583205.1 uncultured Pirellulaceae bacterium
GTTCTGGATTGATGGCCGAGTCAAGGACAATGACGGGCGAGAAGTCAGAACCACCTGGCCAGCTCGCCTGTCCAATACGGCACCAATTCATCAACTGCTGGCAGATTTGGTGCAAAAGTAGTAGCTGGCGAGTATGAAAAACCGACTTGCAAGTCGTCTTGCCAGATTCAATTGAGATTTGCGAGACTAATGCCAGACCCTGAGCGCGGACACAGAAAAATGTTTTAGCGCCTGCCGGCGATTGTTTTTCGACGTTAACTAGGAATTGGACATGGCGTTGCAACTTGGTGATACGGCTCCTGATTTTGAAGCACAAACCACAGTGGGTACGATCAACTTTCACGAGTGGTTGGGCGATTCATGGGGAGTTTTATTTTCTCATCCTGCCGATTTCACTCCGGTTTGTACAACTGAGCTTGGTGCGGTTTCAAAACTGGACAAGGAATTTGCCAAAAGAAACACCAAAGCGCTGGCGGTGAGTGTCGATGAGCTGGAGTCGCATCTTGAATGGATCAAGGACATCAATGAGACGCAACAAACGGATGTCCAGTTTCCGATCGTTGCCGATTCCGGGCGGAATGTGGCGGAACTTTACGGAATGATTCACCCCAATGCACACGAAACGTTGACTGTGCGTTCGGTGTTTGTGATTGGCCCCGACAAGAAAGTCAAACTGACTTTGACCTACCCTGCCTCGACGGGGCGCAACTTTGATGAGATTTTGCGAGTTGTGGATTCGTTGCAACTGACTGCCGAGCACTCGGTGGCAACTCCGGCCAACTGGCAGGATGGGAATGACTGTATCATCGTTCCTGCGGTCTCCGACAACGAGGCTCGAGAAAAATTTCCCAAGGGATTCAAAACGGTTAAGCCTTATTTGCGCTTTACGCCACAGCCGAACAGACAGGAATGTAACGTTGCTACCAGCAACGTATAAGTTACTTCTTTGACTTCCTGGCCCAACTGTCTTTCAAACTGACGGTTCGGTTAAAAACCAGTTTGTCGGGCTGCGAATCGACTGAATCGAGGCAGAAGTACCCGGTGCGTTCGAATTGGAATCGGTCTTCCAGTTTCGCATCGGCCAGCGCAGGTTCCAGCTTGGCGTTGGAGATGACTTGGAGCGATTCCTGATTCAGATTGTCGGTCCATTCCTGCCCCTCGTCGACTTTGCGGGGATTCTCGACCGTAAACAAGTTGTCGTACAGGCGAACTTCGGCATCGATTGCCTTATCGACCGAGACCCAGTGGATTGTGCCCTTCACTTTGCGACCATCGGGAGCTTGACCGCCCGAAGTTTCTGGATCGTAGGTGCAACGCAGTTCGACAATCTCGCCATTTTCGTCTTTGACAACGTCATGGCACTTGAGGAAATAAGCGTATCGCAAGCGGACTTCTCGACCGGGTCCCAGGCGGAAAAACTTTTTGGGCGGATCTTCCATGAAATCGCTTCGCTCAATGTAGAGTTCGCGACCAAAGGGAACCTCGCGTTTACCGGCGGCTTCATCTTCGGGATTGTTGACGCAACCTCGCATCTCAATTTCACCCTCGGCGTAATTTTCGATCACGACCTTCAGCGGATCCATCACCACCATTCGTCGGTCGGCGATCTTATTCAAATGATCGCGAATGCTCCGTTCCAGAACTCCCAGTTCCGTGGTGCCTTCGAATTTGGTCAAACCAACACCGGCAACAAAATTGCGAATGGACTCGGGCGTGTAGCCTTTGCGGCGGAAGGCTCGCAAGGTCGGCATGCGAGGATCGTCCCAGCCGCTAACCAGGTTGTTTTCCACAAGGTGTCGCAGTTTACGTTTCGAGGTGATCGTGTGGCTGAGTTGTAATTTAGAAAATTCAATCTGTTGCGGATGGAAAATTCCCAGAGCTTCCACGTACCAGTCGTAGAGCGGACGGTGATTTTCAAATTCCAGAGTGCAAAGCGAATGTGTAATCGTTTCCAGCGAGTCACTTTGGCCGTGCGTCCAGTCGTAGGTCGGATAGATGCACCATTTATCACCGGTGCGATGATGATGGGCGTGACGAATTCTGTACATCGACGGGTCGCGCAAGTTCATGTTTTTGGCGGCCATGTCGATTTTTGCCCGCAGCGTGTATTGGCCGTCTTTGAATTCGCCTTTCTTCATCCGCTCGAACAAGTCCAGATTTTCTGCGACGGGACGATCTCGATCGGGACTGTCACGTCCAGGCTCATCCCATCGACCGCGATATTCGCTGACTTGCTCGGCATCCAGGCTGCAAACATAGGCTTTGCCGTCATTGATAAGCTGCACCGCCCAATCATAAAGTTGATCAAAGTAGTCCGAGGCAAAAAATTCGCGATCGTCCCAATCAAATCCCAGCCAGCGAATGTCTTCCTTGATACCATCGACGAACTCCTGCTCCTCGGCTTCCGGGTTGGTGTCGTCGAATCTCAAATTGCACTTGCCGCCATTCTCCTGGGCGATTCCAAAATTGGTGCAGATCGCCTTGGCATGCCCGATGTGCAGGTAGCCGTTGGGTTCCGGTGGGAATCGAGTGTGAACTCGGCCTTGATGTTTGCCGGAGTCATTATCTTCGTTGATAATTTGACGAACAAAATCAATTTGTTGTGCGGCGGCTTCTTCGTTCATTGGTATTTTTGTTCAAGTGGTTGGGTTGGGAATCAACGAAAGTGTGTGACTGATTCGCTCCAGGCAAGTATCCTTGCCCAGGATCGCCATCGTATCAAACAAGGCGAATCCAGCGGGCTTGCCGGTTACCGAGACCCGCAGTGCATGAATAATGTCACCGATTTTGATTTCTTTTTGTTCGACAAAATCATGCAGTGCTTTGTCGATCGAATCTGCATCAAAAGAATCGATCGATTCCAGCATCGATTTGAATTCATTCAATAAAATTGCGGCGTTTTCCGGTTTTCGCAATCGTTTTTCGAAGGCTTTTTCGTCGTAATTGATTTCAGTTCCAGAATGGAAGCAATAATCATAGTCGAAAATATCGCCAGCAATTGACAGGCGGTCTTCTGCTCCGGCAAGCACTTGTTTGATCAGGTTCTGGCTGTCGACATCGGTTGTGTCAGCAAGTATTCCTGCCTGTTTCAGGAAGGGAGCGACTTCAGCAAGTTTGTCGTCAACCGATAATTGATTGAA
>CAZOXC010000556.1:0-3140 GCA_964583205.1 uncultured Pirellulaceae bacterium
GTGATTCCGGCCAGGGAATTGTTCCCGGTGACCTGGACGAAAGCCTTGTGCTGGAGGCCATGAAGTACGAATCGTATGAGATGCCGCCTGACGAACAGTTGCCCGATCACGTGATCGCCGACTTTGAAAAATGGATCAGCGAAGGTGCGGTAGACCCTCGCGAATCTGCCGCCAACTCGGCAGCCGTGGGTGAAATTGATTTGAAAGCCGGGCGCAAGTTCTGGGCGTTTCAGCCAATTACTTTGCCCACGCCGCCACCAGTCAAAAACGATTCACAGGTCAACAACGCCATTGATCAGTTTGTGCTGAGCCGGCTGCAAGACAAAGCACTTGCCGCCAACCCTGCAGCCACTCCACAGGAATTGCTGCGGCGCATTTACTTTGACCTGGTCGGTTTGCCGCCGCCCGCCGATTTGGTTGCCGATGGCCAGCGCTTCGAAAGCGAAACGGAACTTGATCAACTTGTCGACGACTTAATCGCCTCGCCCGAGTTCGGAGAAAAGTGGGCCAGGCACTGGCTGGATGTTGCCCGGTACTCGGACAGTAGTGGCGGTGGCCGGCTGCTAATGTTTTACGATGCCTGGCGATATCGCGACTACGTTATCGATGCCTACAACAAAGACAAGCCTTTCAATCAGTTTGTTGTCGAGCAACTGGCGGGCGATTTGTTGCAACATGAAAGTCACGAAGTCCGTGGTGAACAAATCACGGCCACCGGTTTCCTGATGCTGGGACCGCACAACTACGAATTGCAGGACAAAGAACTGCTGCGAATGGAAATCATCGACGAACAAATCGATGTGATGGGCCGATCCTTCCTGGGAATGACGCTGGGCTGCGTGCGTTGCCATGATCACAAATTTGATCCGATCCCCATCGAGGACTATTACGCATTGGCCGGAATCTTCCGAGGCACCCAATCCAGCGTTACCGCAAACGTTTCACAGTTTGTTCAAACTGATCTGCCGCTGCCGGATGAACAACAACAAACCCTGGACGAACATCGAACCAGATTAAAGGCAGCACGAGATGACCTGAACTCGATCAAACAACTGTTGAGTTCTTTGCAGCAGTCGGTTGCCGACGAAGATTTCAGCCACACGTCCAAACTTCGCGGAACCATTCTGGATGAGGATCAAGCCACGTTGGTCGGCAATTGGGTCAGCAGTGATTCCGTCAAACCTTTTATTGGCAGCAGCTATCGCTACGCCAATGGAGTTCATCCGAATGCCACCTACGAATTTACTCCGTTGACCGCCGGTCACTATGCCATTCTGACTTCTTACACTCCCCATCCCAATCGTTCACCCAAAGTCCAGTACACGTTTACGCAAGGCGATCAGAAGTCTGACAAGGTCATTAACCAGAAACAGACCCCGGCGACCAACGGCTTTTTCCAGCTACTGCAGACCGTTGAACTTTCGGCAGATGAACTCTTCACAGTTAAAGTCCAGTCGATTGCTGATGGCGCGGTGATCATCGACGCGATTCAACTGGTGTTGTTGGACGAATCTGAGTTAGCCGATCCAGAGGACGTGACGTACCTGGATCTGGAGAGCCTCTCCGCATTACAAGACAACTTGCAGCGACAAACAGAGCTTGAAAAACGAATCCAGCGCTTGAAGAAAAACGCTCCAGCTTCGCCCGGTAAGGCGATGTCGGTGAGAGAGCATTCCGAAACGGGCGACTACTTCGTCTGCATCCGCGGCGACGCTCATAAACTGGGTGACCAGGTTCCCCGTCGAGGTCTATCTGTGTTTCCCGCCAGTCAATTGAACATCCCGAAAAACAGCAGCGGCCGGCTGGAGTTGGCCGAGTGGCTGGTGGCGGACGACAATCCATTGACGGCTCGAGTCTATGTGAATCGAGTCTGGTCGCACTTGCTGGGCCAGGGCCTGGTTCGCACACCGGACAATTTTGGAGCGATGGGCGAAAAACCTTCGCACCCCGAGCTGCTTGATTATCTAGCAAGCGAATTTGTCAAACACGATTGGTCGACCAAGTGGCTGGTCAAGGAAATCATCAACTCGGCAACCTACCGTCGCTCGTCGAATTACAACGAAGCTCTGCAGGAACTCGATCCTGAAAACCGTCTGCTGTGGCGAGCCAATCATCGGCGGCTGAACGTAGAATCGCTGCGGGATTCGATACTCAACTTCAGCGGGCAACTCGATCAGACCCGGGGCGGTGCTTCGATCGACCGCAGCGTTAAACGCGAATTCGATTATCAATACGAATCACTTCGCCGCACGATTTATTTACCCGTGTTCCGGAATTCCCTGCACGACATGCTGGACGTGTTCGACTTTGCGAATCCCAATATTGTGTCGGGTCGCCGTTCCGAAAGCACTCTGCCTTCGCAAGCTCTGTACTTGATGAACAGCCCGTTTGTGATCCAGCAGTCGCGGCTGGCCGCCACACGGTTGCTGGCCCAGAAAGAACTTTCCGACGAACAACGTATTGTTTTGGCTTGGCAACGAGCGCTGGGTCGCCCGCCCAACGATCAAGAGCTGGAGATAATGCAGAACTTCATTGACCAGTCCGACCCGGCAGATGCTGAACAGCAACTTGCGGCCTGGGCCGATTTATGTCAGACGTTGATCGCCAGCCTGGATTTTAGATATTTGAAATAGAGAGTATTGCGACTTGTTGGGTCCAGCTACTTGATGAAACGATGACGAACCATGAATCAACCTAACCGGCGACAATTATTGCGAACGTCTGCTTGTGGTTTTGGTGCTTTGGCGCTGGCCGGATTGACGAATCGCGAGTCTGGCGGGGCAACGGCTTCATCCATTCAACAGGCCCTGCCAACCGGCTTCACTCAATCCGGAGTCGGGCAAACCAACCCGGTGGCCCGCGCCAAACGAGTGATCTTTATTTTCATGCAGGGCGGACCCAGTCAGGTCGACACGTTTGATCCCAAGCCGCAGCTTGATTTGCAACACGGCAAAAAAGTCGAATTCCATGTCGCTCGGACCCGCAAGGTGAACGACGAAACCATTCTGCGTTCGCCCTGGAAGTTCGAAAAACATGGCCAGTGCGGTCGCGACGTTTCGGAATTGTTTCCGGAGATGGCCAAGTGCGTTGATGATTTTTGCTTGATTCGCAGTATGCATACCGAGGGCGTCGCTCACGGG